>NZ_JBUYWC010000009.1:0-277036 GCF_055230935.1 Rhodococcus ruitaii
ACGTTCGATGAGCGGATCCGAACATTGCGGGTGGAGAATGCGGCGTATGTGATTTATACGTCGGGGTCGACGGGGAAGCCGAAGGGTGTGGTGGTCACTCATTCGGGGTTGTCGAATTTCTGTGCTGAGCAGGTGGAGCGGTACGGGTTGGATTCGCGGTCGCGGACGTTGTATTTCGCGTCGCCGAGTTTCGATGCGTCGATGATGGAGTTGTTGTTGGCGGTGGGGGCGTCGTCGACGATGGTGGTGGTGCCGACGTCGGTGTATGGCGGTGTGGAGTTTGCGGAATTGGTGGTGCGTCATGGGGTTACTCATGCGTTTGTGACGCCGGCTGCGTTGGCGTCGGTGGATCCGGCGGGTTTGGGTGTGCTCGAGTGTGTGGCGGTTGGTGGTGAGGCGTGTCCGTCGGAGTTGGTGGCGAGGTGGGCGCCGGGTCGTCGGTTTTTCAATGTGTACGGTCCGACGGAGACGACGATCGTGATCACGATGTCGGATCCGTTGGTGCCGGGTGAGCAGATCACGATTGGTGCGCCGATTCGGAATTCTGTTGGTCAGGTGTTGGATTCGCGGTTGCATGCGGTTCCGGTGGGGGTGTCGGGTGAGTTGTATTTGTCGGGTCCGGGGGTGGCTCGGGGGTATCACGGTCGTGCGGGGTTGACGGCGTCGCGGTTTGTGGCGGCGCCGGGTGGTGTGCGGATGTATCGGACTGGGGATGTGGTGCGGGGTCCTCGGGATGCGGGTTCGGGGATCGTGTATGTGGGGCGTAATGATTTTCAGGTGAAGGTGCGGGGGTTCCGTATCGAGTTGGGTGAGGTCGATGCGGTGTTGTCGGCGTGTGCTGGGGTGGATTTTGCGGTGACGGTGGGGCGTTCGACTGTGGTGGGGGAGACGCAGTTGGTGTCGTATGTGCGTGGTGTTGCGGGTACCGACCTCGACGTCCGGGGGCTCGCCGACCATGTGGCAGCCCGCCTGCCCGCCTACATGGTGCCGTCGGCGATCGTGCCTCTCGACCGGCTGCCACTCACACCCACCGGGAAGCTCGACCGGGAGGCGCTTCCCGATCCGGGCCCGGTGGTCACCGAGTTCCGGGTTCCGGAGTCCGCGACGGAGGTTGCGGTGGCTGCGGTGTTCGCAGACGTGCTCGGTGTCGAAAGAGTCGGCCTCGATGACGACTTCTTCGATCTCGGCGGAAACTCGCTGCTCGCCACGCGGGTTGTCGGTACCCTGCGGTCCGAGTTCGGTGTCACCGTCACCGCAGGGGCACTGTTCGACGAGCCGACGGTATCGGCGTTGTCAGCGCGTGTGGATGCAGCGCCGTCCACCGGGCCCTCGCTGCTCGCACCCCGGGTGCGGCCCGATCACCTGCCGCTGTCTTACGCTCAGCAGCGCATGTGGTTCCTCAACCGCCTCGAACCGCAGTCGCCGCTCTACAACATTCCGCTCGCCGTCCGACTCACCGGACATCTCGAGGTGGGGGCGATGCGTGCAGCGCTCGCGGATGTCGTAGCGAGGCACGAGACACTGCGCACGGTCTACCCGGAGAGCGCCGGCGTCGGTGAACAGCGTGTCCTCGAACCCGCCGAAGTCGAGTTCGACGTACCCGTCGAGACCGTACGGGTGGAGGATCTTCCGCAGCGCCTCGGCGAACTCGCCGGTGACGTCTTCGATGTCACGACCCAGGTCCCCGTGCGCGCGCATATTCTTGCGAGCGGTCCGGCCGAACACATCCTCGTCTTGGTGATGCACCACATCGCCGGTGACGGATCGTCGCTGGCGCCGCTCGTGCGCGACCTCGTATCCGCATACACCGCGCGCTGTGGCGGCGCGCGACCGGACTGGACCCCATTGCCCGTCCAGTACGCCGACTACACACTGTGGCAGCGCGAACTCCTCGGATCCGACGAAGACCCGAGGTCCATCGCGGGTCGGCAACGTGCGTTCTGGGTCGAGACCCTCGACGGAATCCCCGGAAGTCTCGAGCTGTGCACTGATCATCCACGCCCGACGATCCTCGGATCGGCCGGCGACCAGGTGCGTACCGAACTCGACGCCGAGATGCACCGGAGGGTCTTGGAACTCGCACGTCGTGGCGGTGCGACGCCGTTCATGGTCATGCACGCCGCCCTCGCGGTGCTGCTCGCGCGATTGTCCGACACCGCCGATGTGGTGGTCGGCACCCCGGTGGCCGGACGATCCGCATCCGAGCTCGACGATGTGGTGGGGATGTTCGTCAACATGCTCGCCCTCCGCACACCGGTGGAGCTCGGGGATACGTTCGTCGACCTGCTCGAGCAGGTTCGGACGGCGGACCTCGCCGCGTTCGACAACGCGGACGTTCCCTTCGAACGGCTCGTCGAGGTGCTCGACCCCGTTCGTTCGCCCGCCCACCATCCCGTTTTCCAGATCGGATTCTCGTATCAGAACTTCACCGTCGACTCCCTCGACCTGCCAGGATTGAAGGCCGAGCCGCTCGAGGCGGCATCGACCTCGGTCCGGTTCGATCTGCACGTGACCATCGTCGACCACGGCGCAGCTGGTGGACGAGGCGGATTCGGTATCGAGTTCGGCTTCGCCACAGAACTTTTCGACCGGCCATCGGTGCAGCGGATGCTCGACCGGTACGTGCGGATCCTTACGGAAGTGGTCGGCGACGCATCCGTTCCGGTCGGCGACGTCGACCTGCACGACCCGCAGGAACTCGAAGCCATGCTGCAGGCATGGGAGGCCGAACAGCATGCCCTCGGCACCGGCGGGACCCTGGCAGACCTGTTCGCCGACCAGGTGCGGACGACACCGGATGCGGTTGCTCTAGTCGACGGAACCGACATGATCACCTACCGGGGCTTCGCCGCACGGGTGAACCGGTTGGCGCGGCTCCTCATCGAACGCGGAGTGGGGCCCGAGACCGTGGTGGCTCTCGCCATACGACGGTCGACCGACCTGGTGGTCGCGATGTACGCGGTAGCGGCGGCGGGCGGAGCGTATCTGCCGCTCGATCCCGACCACCCCGCCGAACGCATCGGATACATCCTCGACGCGGCATCTCCGGCCGGCATACTGACGACCTCGCAGGACCGAATCGATCTGCCGGTCGGCCCCTTCGTTCTCGAGGTGGATTCTGCCGATCTCGATACCTATGACGACCGGGCGATCAGCAACGCCGAACGGCGTACACCCTTGCGTCCCGACAACGCCGCCTACGTCATCTTCACCTCGGGTTCCACCGGACGCCCGAAGGGCGTCGTAGTCTCGCACGGTGCGATCGTCAACCAGCTCGTCTGGAAGCGTGAACACTTCACTCTCACATCGTCCGATGCGGTGCTCCTCAAGACGGCGGCGACGTTCGACCTGTCGGTGTGGGAATTCTGGTCTGCGCTCACCGCGGGCGCGAGGCTCGTGATCGCGGCCCCGGACGGGCACCGCGACCCCGCCTACCTCAACGATCTGATCCGGCGCGAACATGTCACCACGCTCCACGTCGTTCCGTCGATGCTCGACGCACTACTCGACGATTCCGGTGGCGAATTGCCGGACACGCTCCGCCAGGTGCTGGCGATCGGTGAAACACTGCCGATCGACACCGCCGAACGGGCTCTTGCACAATCCGGGACCGGGCTGGTCAATCTCTACGGCCCGACCGAAGCTGCGGTGTCGGTGACCGCTCACGAGGTCCTCGACCTGGCGTCGAGTTCCGTCCCGATCGGCGAACCGGTATCGAACACGCAGGTGTTCGTCCTCGACGAGCGGCTCCACCCGGTGCCGCCGGGCGTGCCGGGCGAGCTGTATCTCGCCGGCACCCAGCTTGCCCGGGGCTACCTCGGGCGCCCCGGCCTGACCACCGAACGCTTCGTCGCGAACCCGTTCGGCGACCCAGGAGCCCGGTTGTACCGAACGGGCGACATCGTGCGGTGGCGACCGGACCACGACACCGGCTCCGGCACCCTCGAATACCTCGAGCGCGCGGACTTCCAGGTGAAGGTGCGCGGATTCCGTATCGAACTCGGCGAGATCGAAGTCGCGATGCGTTCGCTGCCTCAGGTACGTGAGGCCGTCGCGGCAGTACAGCCGGGAGCCTCCGTGCAGCCGGGGGCCTCCGTGCAGTCGGGCGATCGCATCGTCGCGTTCGTCGTACCCGCCGGGGCCCAGCTCGACGTTCCCGCGCTGCGCTCGGACCTCACCCGGATGCTGCCGTCCTACATGATTCCGCAGGGTTTCGTGTCGCTCGACGCCGTACCGCTGAACATCAACGGCAAGATCGACCGGAAGGCGCTACCGGAACCCGAGGTGGCCCCGCGGCCGTACCGGGCACCGGGTACCTCGACCGAGAACGCTGTTGCCGCTGCTTTCGCGGACGTGCTCGGCACACCGGGGAAGGTGGGACTCGACGACGACTTCTTCGAGATCGGCGGCACCTCCCTCAGCGCAGTGAAGGCGGTCTCCGGCATCCGGGAGTACCTGTTCGCCGAGGTTCCGCTGCCGTGGTTGTTCCTGCATCCCACTGTGGAGCAGTTGGCCACCCGAATCGACGCCGAAGTGGTCGGTGCCGGTGGCGATGCCACCGGGCCGTTCGACGCGGTCCTTCCGCTGAAGACGGCGGGCGCGGGTGCACCGGTGTTCTGTTTCCATCCGGTGACCGGTCTGTCGTGGAGCTTCGCCGGACTCGCTCGGCACCTGGGTGACGACCGTCCGGTCTACGGTCTGCAGTCACCCGCGCTACAGGAGGGCGCCGACCTGCCCGCCGACATCGAAGCCTGGGCCGACCACTACGTCGGAACCATCCGCGATATCGCACCGCACGGCCCCTACCACCTCGTGGGATGGTCGATGGGTGGCGTGCTGGCGCACGCCGTCGCCGTCGCGCTGCAACGTGACGGCGAACAGATTGCGACGCTGGCGCTGCTCGACACGTACCCTGCCGACGCCGGCACCAACCGTGTTACGGATACGACCGGACCGGAGTCGACGCCGACCGTGGCCGACATGTTCGGGATCGGGAGCGGCGCCGATGTCTCGGCGACGCCGGTCACGGACCTCACCCCCGCGGCGGCGCTGGATCTTGCCGGCTCTCTGCCCTCACCGCTGGGTGATCTCACTGCCGCGCGCATCGAGCGAATGTTCGACGGTGTGCGCCACTCGTATCGTGCGCTCTCCTCGCACCGGCCCGGACAGTTCGACGGCGATGTGTTGATCTTCGTCGCGGGGCAGGACCGACGCGCATCGGCCGCCGACACCTGGCACCGCTATGTGAGCGGAGTGGTGGTCGCCGAGGTCGTCCCGGAGACACACTGGCGCATGCTTTCGCGCGACGGTGTGGCCGCCATCGGCCCGGTTCTGGGCCGCTGGTTGGCAGGGCGCTCCTGACCAGCGAGAACTGAACAATCCCGAGGCAGGGTGATCCGCAACGCCGGTCACCCTGCCTTGCTGTGTCCGACTCGCCCGTAACGTCGAGTACCGAGCCTCGATGGTCTAATGGGGCTTGATACCGTCCGGTAACCCACCGGACGGAACCGGACGTATGTGCGAGGAAACAGTGGTGAGTAACGCCTGGCGTGAGTATGGGACTGGGCACGGGGACAATGCGGGGATGAATCTCGACGATCCCCGTGGCGAGCGCATGCCGACTTCCGGACGTCCGCGCACCCGTCAGCGCCCGACGCGGCGGCGCGAACCCCGCGCGCTGCTGCTCCCACAATTGCTGACCGCCGCGGTGGAACGCGACCCGTCGGCCACCGCCGTCGTACACGACGATCGTTCGCTGACCTACGCGGAGATCGACGAGGCCTCGTCGAAGCTTGCCCGACTGCTGATCGGTCGGGGCGTCGGCCCGGAGGACGTGGTCGCGCTCGCGTTCGTTCGCTCGCTCGAATCGGTGCTTGCCACCTGGGCCGTCGCGAAGACCGGTGCGGCATTCGTCCCCGTCGACCCGAACTACCCCGCCGACCGGGTCGAGCACATGACCGTGGATTCCGGTGCTGTGCTCGGATTGACTCTCGCGCAGACGGCGCCGACGCTGCCGGTGACGGCGCGCTGGATTGCACTCGACGATCCGGAAACCATGGCCGAACTGTCGGACCTCCCTCCGGGACCGGTGACGTTCGATGAGCGGATCCGAACATTGCGGGTGGAGAATGCGGCGTATGTGATTTATACGTCGGGGTCGACGGGGAAGCCGAAGGGTGTGGTGGTCACTCATTCGGGGTTGTCGAATTTCTGTGCTGAGCAGGTGGAGCGGTACGGGTTGGATTCGCGGTCGCGGACGTTGTATTTCGCGTCGCCGAGTTTCGATGCGTCGATGATGGAGTTGTTGTTGGCGGTGGGGGCGTCGTCGACGATGGTGGTGGTGCCGACGTCGGTGTATGGCGGTGTGGAGTTTGCGGAATTGGTGGTGCGTCATGGGGTTACTCATGCGTTTGTGACGCCGGCTGCGTTGGCGTCGGTGGATCCGGCGGGTTTGGGTGTGCTCGAGTGTGTGGCGGTTGGTGGTGAGGCGTGTCCGTCGGAGTTGGTGGCGAGGTGGGCGCCGGGTCGTCGGTTTTTCAATGTGTACGGTCCGACGGAGACGACGATCGTGATCACGATGTCGGATCCGTTGGTGCCGGGTGAGCAGATCACGATTGGTGCGCCGATTCGGAATTCTGTTGGTCAGGTGTTGGATTCGCGGTTGCATGCGGTTCCGGTGGGGGTGTCGGGTGAGTTGTATTTGTCGGGTCCGGGGGTGGCTCGGGGGTATCACGGTCGTGCGGGGTTGACGGCGTCGCGGTTTGTGGCGGCGCCGGGTGGTGTGCGGATGTATCGGACTGGGGATGTGGTGCGGGGTCCTCGGGATGCGGGTTCGGGGATCGTGTATGTGGGGCGTAATGATTTTCAGGTGAAGGTGCGGGGGTTCCGTATCGAGTTGGGTGAGGTCGATGCGGTGTTGTCGGCGTGTGCTGGGGTGGATTTTGCGGTGACGGTGGGGCGTTCGACTGTGGTGGGGGAGACGCAGTTGGTGTCGTATGTGCGTGGTGTTGCGGGTACCGACCTCGATGTTCACGCGATCTCCCGCGAGGTATCCGAACATCTTCCCTCGCATATGGTTCCGTCTGTCATTCTCCAGATCGAGACTATTCCGCTGTCGCCCACCGGGAAGCTCGACCGGGAGGCGCTTCCCGATCCGGGCCCGGTGGTCACCGAGTTCCGGGTTCCGGAGTCCGCGACGGAGGTTGCGGTGGCGGCGGTGTTCGCGGAGGTGCTCGGAGTCGGTCGGATAGGTCTCGATGATGATTTCTTCGACCTCGGCGGAAATTCGCTCGTCGCGACCCGGGCTGCGGCTCGACTCGGGGAACGTCTCGACACGCGCGTGCCTGCCCGTCTGATATTCGAGGGATCGACCGTTGTGGACCTTGCCGCGCTGGTCGACGCGAACACTGGTGGTACCGCACGGACACCCCTCGCGGCCGGGCCTCGACCCGATCCGATCCCACTGTCGCCCGCGCAACAGCGAATCTGGTTCCTCAATCGATTCGACACAGCCTCCGCCGCCGACAACATTCCCGTAGCCTTGCGACTGCGCGGCAGACTCGACGTCGCGGCACTTCGCGCGTCCGTCCGCGACGTGATCGAACGGCACGAATCGTTGCGGACCGTCTACCCGGACCGCGACGGGGTGGGCTGTCAGGTGATCCTCGAGGCGTCCGAGGTTGCGCCTCCCGTCGAATCCGAGATCGTCCATCCCGCTGACGTGTCCGAGCGTGTGGCCCGCGCGGTCTCCACCGGATTCGACGTCACCGGAGAAGTGCCGCTGCGTGTCGAACTCTTACAGCCGGCCGAGGACGAGCATGTCCTCGTGCTCGTCGTGCATCACATCGCCGCCGACGGAGCATCCACGGCCCCGTTCGTGCGCGACCTCGCCACTGCATACTTTGCTCGGGCTGCCGGCGAGGCGCCGGGATGGCCGCCCCTGGCAGTGCAGTACGCCGACTACACGCTGTGGCAGCGAGCGGTGCTCGGTCACGAGTCGGACCGAGATTCGGTCGCGGCACGCGAGATCGAGTTCTGGACCGGAGCGCTCGCCGGACTGCCCGATCGCCTCGACCTTCCGGCCGATCGACCCCGGCCTGTCGAACCCTCCGGACACGGTGGCACCGTAGTGTTCGAGATCGACGCCGCTCTGCACGCGGCTGTGACCGAGGTCGGGCACGCGACGGGCTGTTCGCCGTTCATGATCGTGCACGCCACGCTGGCGGCGTTGCTCGCGCGGTTGTCCTCCACCACGGACATCGCTATCGGTACCCCCGTCGCAGGCCGAGGCGAGCAGGCCCTCGACGACCTCATCGGCATGTTCGTCAACACGCTCGTGCTTCGTACTGCTGTCGCGCCGGGCGAGACGTTCACCGCGCTGCTCGACCGAGTCCGCACAGTCGACGTCGATGCGTTCGCGCACGCAGAGTTGCCGTTCGAGCGGTTGGTCGAAATCCTCGACCCGGTGCGCTCGACCGGGCACCATCCGTTGTTCCAGGTGGCGTTGTTCTTCCAGAACATGGAGCGGCCAGACCTGTCGCTTCCGGATCTCGACATCGACGCGGTCGACCTCGACGGCGCCGTCGCCAAGTTCGATCTCCAGCTGACCGTCACGCCGCGGCTCGACGCGGGGAAGCCATCGGGCATGTCCGCTCAGTTCACCTACGCGGCAGATCTTTTCGACGAAATCACGGTGCGCGGGTTCGCCGACGGGCTGGTCACGATCCTCGGTGCCCTCGTCTCCGATCTCGATGCCGTCGTCGGTGATGTAGACCTGCTGGCCCCCGATACCCGCCGAGAACTCGTCCGCACCGTCAATGCCACCGAACACGCCGTGGGTAGCGGAACACTCTTGTCCGAGTACAGCGCCCAGGCGCTCCGCACCCCGGACGCGCTCGCCGTCGTCTTCGGCGACGAGACATTGACCTATGCGCAGTTCGATCATCGCGTCAACCGTCTCGCGCGGTATCTCATCGACATGGGCGTCGGCCCGGAGTCGCTCGTGGCGATCGGGATGCGCCGTTCCGTCGACCTCGTGGTGGCGATCTACGCCGTGATCACCGCGGGGGGCGCCTATGTCCCGCTCGATCCGGACCATCCGCCGGAGCGCATCGGGCACATCCTGGAGACCGCGCAGCCGGTCTGCGTGCTCACCACCACCGCCGACGCCTCGGGTCTGCCATCGGATGCTGTCGATGTCGACGCTCTCGAACTGGATTCCTACGCAGGGCAGCCAGTTCGAGGTGACGAGCTGAGTGGGCCCGTCCTGCCCGCCACCCCGGCCTACGTGATCTTCACGTCCGGGTCGACGGGGCGCCCGAAAGGTGTCGCCGTGTCGCATGAGGCGATCGTCAACCAAGTCGCCTGGATGGTGCACGAATATGGCATCGATGCCGATGACGTGTACCTGCAGAAGACCGCCACCACCTTCGACGTGTCGCTGTGGGGATGGTTTCTCCCCCTGCGCAGCGGCGCCTGCCTCGTGGTCGCCGATCACGACGGGCACCGCGACCCGGTGCACGTCGCCGACCTGATCGATCGCCACCGGGTGACGCTGACGGACTTCGTGCCGTCGATGCTCACTGTGTTCGCGGCACACGCCCCGGCCGGGCGTTGCTCCAGCCTGCGGCACGTGTTCGTGATCGGTGAGGCGCTTCCCCCGGAGACCGTCTCGGCGTTCCGGCGCCTCGGAACGACCGCCGAGGTGCACAACCTCTACGGACCCACCGAGGCTGCGGTCTCGGTCACCTACCGACGTGCAGACGACGCCGTCGGGGTCGTGCCCATCGGGCTGCCCGAATGGAATGTGCAGGCGTACGTCCTGGATGCCCGTCTGCACCCTGTTTCCCTCGGTACACCGGGTGAGTTGTATCTCGGGGGCGTCCAGCTCGCACGCGGGTACGTCCGCCGGCCCGACCTGACCTCCGACCGGTTCGTTGCAAGCCCACTCGGGCAGGCAGGCGAACGGATGTACCGCACCGGCGACCTGGTTCGATGGATCCGGACGGGCGACGGCGCCGTCGTACTCGACTATCTGGGCCGTACCGACTTCCAGGTCAAGTTCCGCGGACAACGCATCGAACTCGGCGAAATCGAAACCGCTCTGCTCGCCTACCCGGGGGTCTCTCAGTCCGTTGCGCTGGTCGTGCCCACGCCGACCGGTGAGCAACTCGTCGCCTACGTGGTCGGTGCATCCGTGGAGCGGCAGCTGTTGCTCGCCTCCGTGCGGAAGGTGCTGCCGTCGTACATGGTGCCCTCGGCGGTCGTGGTACTCGATGCATTCCCGCTCAACACAAGCGGCAAGCTGGACCGGAAAGAGTTGCCGGCCCCCGTCTTCGAGTTGCGTCAGTTCCGTGCGCCACGGACCCCGGTCGAGGAGATCGTTGCCGGTGTCTTCGGCGACGTCCTCGGTGTCGATCGAGTGGGCTTGGATGACGATTTCTTCGAGCTCGGTGGAAATTCGCTCGTGGCAACGCAGGCTGTGGCCCGACTCGGCGCTGCCCTCGACACCCGTGTGGCGGTGCGCGCGCTCTTCGAGCATCCTGGCGTCGAATCCCTTGCTGCGCATGTCGAATCCGCATCCTACGATGCGGCTGTCGCGCCACTGTCGGCGCAGCCCCGACCGGAGCGGATCCCGCTGTCGCTCGCACAGCAGCGGATGTGGTTCCTCAACCGGTTCCAGCCCGACTCGTCCGTGAACAACCTGCCGCTCGCCATCCGGCTGCGGGGCGCGCTCGACGTCGAGGCCCTGCGCGCCGCGGTTGCCGACCTCATCCGGCGCCACGAGTCGCTACGTACCGTCTACCCCGAGTCGGACGGGATAGCGCAGCAGGTGATCCTGCCGGCGCCGTCCGCCGTGCCCGCCATCGTCGTGGTCGACGTCGACCGAACGGATGTGGCGCGACACGTCGAGGCCACAGTGGCGGGCGGGTTCGACGTTGCCGAACAGGTACCCCTGCGGATCTCCCTGCTGCGTCTCGGCCCCGACGAACACGTACTCGTTGTGGTGCTGCACCACATCAGCGGCGACGGTTTCTCGATGGGGCCGCTCGCGCGAGACGTGATGCTCGCCTACACCGCCCGCATCGAACGCCGCGAACCCGACTGGGCGCCGATGCCCGTGCAGTACGCGGACTACACACTGTGGCAGCGCGAAGTCCTCGGATCCGAGACCGATCCGGAGTCGCCGATCGCCCGGCAACTCACCTACTGGCGCAACACTTTGAAGGGCGCCCCCGAACAACTGGACCTGCCCGCGGATCGGCCCCGTCCCGCAGTCGCGTCCAACCGGGGTGCCACTACCGCATTCGAGATCGACGCACCGACACACGCCGCACTCGAGCAGCTCGCCCGCGCCAGGGGAGCCTCACTGTTCATGGTCGTGCACAGCGTGCTCGCGGCGTTGCTCGCCCGGCTGTCCGGCACGAACGACATCGTCGTCGGCACGCCCGTCGCAGGCCGGGGCGAGCAACTGCTCGACGACGTGATCGGGATGTTCGTCAACACTCTGGTCCTCCGGACCGAGGTGAACCCGTCCGACACCTTCGGTGATCTGCTGGCGCGGGTCCGAGAGACCGACCTCGGTGCGTTCGGCCACGCAGACCTTCCGTTCGAACAGCTTGTCGAGTCGCTCGATCCTGAACGTTCCCAGGCTCGGCACCCTCTGTTCCAGGTTGCTCTGACCTTCCAGAATCTGGGGCAGTCCCGCTTCGACCTTCCGGGGTTGACGGTGGAACCCGTCGATTTCCCGATCACCGACGCCAAGTTCGATCTGCAGGTCACCGTCGTGGAAGCCTTCGGGCCGGACGGTGCGGCCGACGGAATGGCGGTGGCGCTCAATTACGCCACCGACCTCTTCGACGAGACCACTATGCGTGCATTCGGCGATCGATTCGGCCGGATGCTCAGCGCTGTCGTCGCCGACCCCGACACCGTGATCGGCGACGTGCCGCTGCTCTCCCCGGAACAGCGGGCCACACTACTCGAGGCGTGGAACGAGCCGGGTACCCGCTCCAGCGACCACACGCTGGTTCAGCGATTCGTCGATCAGGCGGCGCGGACCCCGGACGCGGTTGCCGTCACATTCGGCGACCGAGAGATGACATACGGTGCACTCGCTGCCCGAGTGAACCGACTCGCGCGCGAACTCGTCGATCAGGGCGTCGGGCCCGACACCCTGGTAGCCGTCGCAATGGAACGCACCGACAACCTCGTCGTCGCGCTGCTCGCGGTGCAGCAGGCCGGCGGGGGCTACCTGCCGATCGACCTTACCTACCCGGCCGAGCGCCTCGAATTCATGCTCGCGGATGCGAAGCCTGTCGTCGTACTCGTCTCGGGAAACCATGATGCACTGCCGGGCAGCGGAATTCCGGTGCTCGACATCGAGGCGATCGACCTGTCGGCGCGCAGTGATGCACCTATGACCGACGAAGATCGCGTTGCACCGCTGCACAGCGACAATCTTGCCTACGTCATCTACACCTCTGGGTCCACCGGGCGCCCCAAGGGAGTTCAGGTGCCGCACCGGACGGTCCTCGAGCTGTTCGAGAACACCAGGGCCGCGTTCGAATTCGATGGCGACGACGTATGGACACTGTTCCATTCGTACGCATTCGACTTCTCGGTGTGGGAGTTGTGGGGTCCACTGCTTCACGGAGGCCGGCTCGTCGTAGTAGACCACTTCACGTCCCGTTCCCCGGACGACTTTCGCGCACTCCTCGCGCGAGAAGAGGTCACGGTCCTCAACCAGACGCCGTCGGCATTCTATCAATTGATCGAAGCCGATCGTGTTGCAGAACAGCAGGACTCGGGTCGGCTCGCGTTGCGATACGTTGTCTTCGGCGGCGAAGCGCTCGACCTCCGTCGCTTGTCCGAGTGGTACCGGCGTCACGCCGACGATTCACCTCGCCTGGTCAACATGTACGGCATCACGGAGACCACGGTGCACGTCTCCCGCCTCGATCTGGCCTCGGGCGACAGTGAGTCCGCGGTGAGTGTCGTGGGCCGCGCGATCCCAGGCCTCGGTGTGTATGTTCTCGACCACCGGTTGCAGCCGGTGCCGAGCGGGGTCCCGGGTGAAATGTACGTCTCCGGCGATCAGCTCTCCCGCGGATACCTGGGCCGTGGCGCGCTGACCTCCGGACGATTCGTTGCCGACCCGTTCGGCCCGCAGGGCACCCGTATGTACCGCACCGGTGACATCGCGCGGTGGTCTGCCGCCGGGCAGCTCGAATACGTCGGGCGCAGCGATTCTCAGGTCCAGCTGCGTGGTTTCCGAATCGAACTCGGGGAAGTCGAAGCCGCACTGGTATCCGTCGACGGTGTCGCTCATGCCGTCGCCGTGGTGCGGACGGATGAGCGCACCGGCGACAAGCTCGTCGGATACGTCGTCCCGCGTACGGGTTCCGCCGTGACGCCCGCCGAGGTGCTCGACGAGGTGGGGCGTTTCCTGACCGGATACATGGTCCCCGACGCGATCGTCACCCTCGATGCCATGCCACTCACGCCGAACGGCAAGCTGGACAAGAAGGCATTGCCTGCGCCGGTATTCGCGGGAGACAAGGAGTTTCGTGCACCCGCGACGCCGACGGAAGTGGTGATCGCCGAAGTCTTCGCCGATGTGCTCGGCATCGACGCGGTCGGGGTCGACGACTCGTTCTTCGCGCTCGGCGGCGACAGTATCGTCTCGATCCAGCTGGTGTCGCGGGCGAAGGCGCGCGGCATCGTGTTCACACCCCGTGAGGTCTTCGAACAGCGCACGGTGGCCGGACTCGCAAACGTCGCACGAATCGGTACCGGTTCACGGCCGTCGCTCGCTGAACTCGATGGTGGAGGAGTGGGCACCGTCCCGCTCACACCGATCGTGCGGTACATGATCGAACGTGGTGGCAGCTTCGATCGCTACACCCAGACGATGGTGCTCGAGCTGCCCGAGGGTATTGCGCGCCCCGACCTGGTCGCGACCGTGTGCGCCGTTGTCGACCAGCATGACATCCTCCGGGCGTCCCTGCGCCGCAACGATGCCGGCGAGTGGGAGCTCTCGGTGGCCGCCCCAGGCTCCGTCGACGTCGACACCCTCGTTTCGCGGGTGGAGATTCCGGCCGATGCGGACGACGACCGGTGGCGCAGTATCGCGGCCCGTGAGCTCGATACGGCCGAGGCACGGCTCGATCCGTCGCGCGGCATCGTCCTGCAGTTCGTCTGGCTGGACCCGGCGCCGGGTGCCGGTCGTACCGGACGGCTGGTCGTGGTGGCTCACCATCTCGTGGTCGACGGTGTCTCGTGGCGCATCCTGGTGCCCGATTTCGTCACCGCATGGGCACAGATCCACCACGAGCAACCTGTAGTGCTGCAGCCGGTCGGCACGTCCTATCGGACCTGGGCCGATGCCCTCGTTCGCAGCGCAGGCAACCGCACGGCGGAGTTGCCGATCTGGACGTCGATTCTCGATGGACCGGACCCTCTTCTGGGCACTCGTGCCTTCGATCCCGCGGTCGATCTCGCCTCGACCGTCGAGAAGGTCCAGGTCCGTATCGGTGCCGAGGTCACAGAGTCACTGCTCACAACGCTGCCCGAGCTCTACCACGGCAGCGTCAACGACGTGTTGCTCACGGGCCTGGCACTGGCACTGGCCGGTTGGCGACGCGATCGCGGCACGGATGAGCTGTCCGCGCTGATAGCCCTCGAAGGTCACGGACGCGAAGAAGACCTGATCCCCGGAGCCGACCTGTCGCGCACCGTCGGCTGGTTCACCGCGCTGTTCCCCGTGCGGCTCGACCTGAACGGTATCGACCTCGCCGACGCCATCGAGGGCGGACCGGCGACGGGCTCCGCGCTCAAGGCCGTCAAGGAGCAGCTGCGGGCAGTGCCCGACAAGGGACTTGGGTACGGGTTGCTCCGCTACTGCAACACCGACACCGCCGCGCAACTCGCACAGCTACCGTCCGGTCAGGTCAGCTTCAACTACCTCGGGCGTCTCGACGCCGGCGAGCTGTCGCAGGATCAAGCCGTGGAGCTGGGCTGGCTCCCCGTCGGAGACCTCGGCGACCTGTCCGGCCGCGACGACAGCGACGCCCCCGCACTCACCTCGGTGGACATCAATGCGGTGGTCATCGGAGGCGAACTCGGCGCGAACTTCGGATTCCCCACCGGTCTGCTCGATCGCGACGACGTCGAGGAACTCGGCCAGTGGTGGGTGCGGGCGCTCGAAGCGCTCGCCACCCACGCGACGCGTTCCGATGCGGGCGGTCGAACACCGGCCGACCTACGGTTGGTCGAGGTAACCCAGCGCGACATCGAGGTCTGGGAAGCTCAGTACTCGAACATGACAGACGTGTGGCCGCTTGCGCCGTTGCAGTCCGGTCTGCTCTATCACGCGCTGCTCGCCGAAGGACGGTCCGACGTCTACAGCACGCAAGTGCTGATCCACTTCACCGGAATCGTCGACCCTGTGCGTCTGCGCAGCGCCGCCACCGCACTTCTCCACCGGCATCCCAACCTCCGGGCTGCCTTCGTTGCGGGTGAATCCGGTGAGCCGGTGCAGGTCATCGTCGACGACGTCGTGCTGCCGTGGCGAGAACTGGATCTGTCCGGGCAGTGTTCCGCCGATGACACCGAACTCGACGCGGTGCTGCGTGCTGATCAGGACGTTGCCTTCGACATGGCGACACCGCCGCTGATCCGCTTCACGATGGTGCGGACCGGAGCCGAATCCTGGACCCTCGCCGTCACGAGCCATCACATCCTGCTTGATGGCTGGTCGATGCCGTTGCTGATGAAGGACCTGCTGGTGCTGTACGCGTCGTCGGGCGATGCCGCGGTTCTGGGGCGGGCGCCGTCCTACCGCAACTATCTCGAGTGGCTGGATCGGCGCAACCGTCGCGACTCGATCGACGCATGGGCCGAAGCATTGGAAGGACTCGACGAACCGACACTGCTGTGCGGTGCCGAGGTCGACGATGCCGGAGCCACCTCGGCGGAGCATCACATCGATCTCGGGCGGATCCGGAGCGATACCCTGGGGGAGGTCGCGGCAAGGCTCGGCGTCACGGTCAACACCGTGCTGCAGGGTGCATGGGCCGCGCTCGTCGCACGCACAGTCGGTCTCGACGATGTCGTGTTCGGTACGACCGTGTCGGGTCGACCCGCAGACCTACCGGGCGTCGAATCGATGGTCGGACTGTTCATCAACACGTTGCCCGTCCGTGTGCGACTCGGCGCCTCGGCGACGATCGAGGAACTGCTCCAGCGTATCCAGCGCGATCAGACCTCGCTTCTCGACCACCACGATGTGAGTCTCGCGGAGATCCAACAGAGAACCGGCCTCGGCGCCTTGTTCGACACCCTGCTCGTGTACGAGTCCTATCCGGTCGATCGGAGCGGCATCACGGAGGCAGGATCGATCGATGGGTTGGTCGTCGCCGGTGTCAACACCCGCGATGCGACGCACTATCCGTTGACCGTCGCCGTCACCGCAGAAGACACCGTCTCTCTCGGATTCAAGTACCGCAGCGACCTTCTCGACGAAGGCACCGTGACAGCGCTGGCCGTCCGGTACCTGCGACTGATCGACGGCATCCTCGCCGATCCCGCAGCGCCCGTGGATGCGCTGCCGTACCTCGACACCCACGAGCTCGAGGACCTGGTGAATCGGCGCGGCGCACCCGCGCTACCGGCGGTGCCCTTCGGGGAGATGTTGTCGGCGGCCGCAGCGGGTAACTCCGGCCGTGTTGCGTTGGTCGATGACGGACGCGAGTGGACCTACGCCGAGCTCGATACGTTCTCGTCGCAGCTGGCTCGAGTGCTCATCGGCCGAGGCATCGGAGCGGAAGACGTAGTGGCCATCGGAATCACACGGTCGATCGAGTCGGTTGCAGCGGTGTGGTCGGTTGCGAAGACCGGTGCCGCGTACGTCCCCGTCGATCCCAACTACCCGTCCGATCGCGTTGCGCACATGGTGACGGATTCGGGAGCCGTGCTCGGCCTGACCGTGACCCCGCACCTGCAAGGATTGCCAGGCAGCGTCGAGTGGATCGATCTGCTGGCCGACGGCACGGTCGCCCGGATGGAAGCATTGTCGGGTGACCCGGTCACCGCGGACGAGCGGGTACGTCCCGTGCACGCCGACAATACGGCCTACATCATCTATACATCCGGATCGACCGGACTCCCCAAGGGAGTTGTCGTAGCCAATTCCGGCCTGGCGAATTTCATGGCAGCACAGCGCGATCGGTACGGGCTCGGGCCCGATACCCGGGCGTTGCATTTCGCGTCGCCGAGCTTCGATGCGTCCGTGCTCGAGCTATTGCTCGCCGTAGGAGGCGGCGGGACGCTGGTGATTGCACCTACGACTGTCTACGGTGGCCACGACCTCGCCGAACTCCTCCGGCGTGAGCGGGTCACGCATGCCTTCATCACCCCCGCAGCGGTGGAGTCGCTGGACCCGGCAGGCCTCATCGACCTCCGAGTTCTCGCCGTCGGAGGCGAGGCGGTCGCCCCTCAACTCGTGGCGGGTTGGTCACCGGGTCGGACTTTCCACAACGTCTACGGCCCGACCGAGACGACCATTGTGACCACGATCAGCCGACCGCTGACAGCGGACGACGAACTCACGATCGGGGGGCCGATCCGCGGTATGCGAGCTCTCGTCCTCGACTCGAGGTTACGTGCGGTTCCAGTGGGCGTCGCCGGTGAGCTGTACATGTCCGGGATCCAGCTGACTCGGGGCTATCACCTGCGCCCGGACCTGACTGCCGCACGCTTCGTGGCAGACCCGTACGGATCCGGTACCCGTCTCTACCGCACCGGTGACGTAGTGCGCTGGACCGATAGCGGAGAGCTCTCGTATGTCGGTCGCTCCGACTTCCAGGTGAAGGTCCGCGGATTCCGGATCGAACCGGGAGAGATCGACACCGTGTTGCGCAGGCACAGCTCCGTCGATTTCGCTGTGACGGTGGCCCGCACGTCCGACTCCGGTGCGACGACGCTCGCCTCGTATGTGACGCTCGTTCCCGGAGCCGTTGCCGATACCCGGGCACTGATCGCTTTTGCCGCACAGTCGCTGGCGCCCCACATGGTGCCGGATGCGCTCGTCGTTCTCGATACTGTTCCGCTGACGCCGGTCGGTAAGGTCGACCGGGATGCCTTGCCCGAACCCGAGGTCGTGACTCACCCGTATCGTGCCCCGCGCACGGATCTCGAGACCGCCGTCGCACGTGTGTATGCGGAGTTCCTGGGTGTCGACGAGGTAGGCCTCGATGACGACTTCTTCGACCTCGGAGGGAATTCCCTCGTGGCCACCCGGGTGGTCGCGAGATTGCGGGATGAGATCGGCGTCGAGGTGCGGGTCTCCTGGCTGCTCGAGGCGCCGATGGTGGAAGCGCTTGCGACTCGGATCGGGGTCGACGGCGCCGGGAGCGAGGAACGGGATTCGGCGCTCGCGGTGATCCTGCCCCTGCGCGCCGGCAGCAATGCGGAATCCGTGTTCTGTCTGCATCCGATGATCGGGCTCGCCTGGCCCTACGCGCCGCTTGCTGCGCGATTGGACGGACCGGGCGCCGTCTACGGTATTCAGACGCCGGTATTGACCGAACCCGACTTCGCCGGAGCGTCATTGGATGATCTCGCGGGCAGATACGCCGATGAGATCGTCGCCGCCGTTCCGCATGGGCCGTACCGATTGCTCGGCTGGTCTCTGGGCGGTGTGCTCGCGCATGCGGTGGCCGTGGAACTCCAGTCCCGTGGCCTGAGGGTGGAGAATCTCGCGCTGATCGACAGCGTCCCGCAGATCGACACCGACCGTTTCGAGTCGGAGATCTCGGAGAACCTGCGCACTCTCGGCGTCGAGGTGGATCCCGAGACGCTCGATGGGCAGCTTCCACATGAGGCGGCCGAAGCGCTCGTGCGTTCGATCCCGGCGGAACTGATCGAACTCGATGTCGAGAGAGTGCAGCGCATCTTCACTGCCGCGATGACGTCACCGGACCTGATCAATCGTCACCGGCCGGGTGTGTTCACTGGCGATGTGGAGTTTTTCAGTGCGGCGGAGGAGCATCCGACCGAGTCGGACGCTGCGGATCTGTGGGTGCCGTTCGTCACAGGACAAGTTCGGACTCGGTTCGTGCCGGGGGAGCACGGCGAGATGATGGAACCGGCTGCGCTCGACGTCATCGTGCCTGCGCTGGGTAGCGATCGTGTCGATCTTGATCAGCGATGATCCCCGGTAGGGCGTGCTCGCGCAGGACTGCCGGACCGCCGATGTGTGATCCACGGTAACGTGCAGATCCGACTGGTAGATATACGCAGTGCTGCGCCGGACGGTGCGCCTCGGACACACCCGAGGTCTGGAAATCATTCCCCGGAAACGGGCCTGAGGAGGTTCAAGCGAATGAAGGTTGTCGAGTCGCGGACATGCACTCGAAGGACGAGACTCGCCGCGCTCTCGGCAGCTGTCGTGGCACTGCCGTTGTTCTTCGGTGGAGCCACGGCCGCGGCCGACCCCGTCTGGGACAGTGAGCAGCCGCTCGAGGCGGTCGAGTCCGAGAACGGCTCCTACATCACGCGTATCGAGCAATACGGTGAGCAGCAGCTCCTCGTCTACGTTCACTCGGCGTCGATGAACAAGGAAGTCCTCCTCGATGTGTGGCGCCCCGCAGACACCAGTGAGCCACGGCCGACGCTGTACCTCTTGAACGGTGCAGGCGGCGGCGAGGACAGCGCGACATGGCGGTTCCGCACCGATGCCATCGACTTCTTCAAGGACAAGAATGTCAACGTCGTCTCGCCGGTCGGCGGCAAATGGAGCTACTACACCGACTGGAAGCACGAGGATCCGGTCCTCGGCGTGAACAAGTGGGAGACCTTCCTCACCAAGGAGATCCCGCCGCTGATCGACGCCGCACTCGGCACGAACGGCGAGAATGCGATCGCCGGCCTGTCCTCTTCCGGTACGTCCGTCCTGCAGCTCGCCATCGAAGGCGGCGATCTCTACAACGGTGTGGCGGCATACAGCGGCTGCGCCCAGACCTCCGATCCGATCGGACAGCAGTTCGTCAAGGTCACCACCGAGGTCTGGGGTGGTGGCGACACGCTCAACATGTGGGGCCCGCTCGACGATCCGACCTGGGCGGAGAAGGATCCTTTCCTGAACGCCGAACAGCTCCGTGGTCTGGAGCTGTACATCTCGAACGGAAACGGCCTGCCCGGCCCCTACGACACACTCGACGGCCCGGAGATCGACGGCCAGGTCGACGTGCTCGCGAACCAGGTGGTCGTGGGGGGCGTGATCGAGGCAGCCACCAATTACTGCACGCACAACCTGCAGGGCCGCCTCAACGAACTGGACATCCCCGCTACCTTCAACTTCCGCGACTCGGGTAGCCACTCGTGGGGGTACTGGCAGGATGACCTGAAGGATTCGTGGCCTGTGCTTCAGCGCGCGCTCGGATTGTGAGCCGCGCCCGACGCGTCAGATCCGCCACCTGACGAAGAACGCCCCTCCCGCCGATGGCGGGAGGGGCGTTCTTGTCGAGGTTCAGAAGTCGAGGTGGTCTCTACTCGGCTTCGGGGGCTTCCGGAACCGTGCACGGCACCTCGTTGGCGGCGCTGTACGCGGGGTCGAGCGCCGACTTCACCAGATACAGCGATTCGGGCAGCATCAGCATGGTCGAATGATCTGCAGGCGACGTCGGACACAGATCCTGAACCCACTTGTTGTGGACCTCGGCGCCGGGATCGGGCTCGAGGAACGAGCCCTCCGGAGGCGTCACGATTTCGTCGTGCCGGGTCGCGATCGAGGTGTAGGTGACTCCCGGTAGTGTCTCGGGACCGCTGTTGAGGGCGGCGAGCACCCGAGAACCGATGAGCTGCTGCTGACCGGCGACACCGAGGTTGGTACCGGCGAACAGCGCTTGGGCGACAATGTCCTTCCCGTTCGTCAGACCGAGGATCGCCAGCCCGGCATACAGTTGCTGGAGTCCGTTGAAGGACGTGCCGTGGTTCGTTGCTCCGAGCATGACGAGGTTGTGGACCTTGTTGCGCGCCGGATCGACAGGATCGGCTCCACCTTCGAACTTCAAGTACTGCCGCGAGAGCATTCCACCCTGTGAATGACCCACCAGATCGACTGTGTTGCTCCCGGTGTGTTCGAGGACGGCATCGACGAAGTCCCGTACCTCGACCGCGGACTGCTCGATGTCGGTGACGCCCCAGATCGTAGTGTCGGGATCGAAGATGGCCTTCGCACCGCCGTAATTCAGCGCGTACACGCAGTAGCCGAGGTCGGCGAGCTGCGGAGCGACGATGGGCCACGTCTGCGTCATCCCGGACCCGGTTCCGTGTACGAGTACCACCGGGCGCGGATGCTCCGGAGCCGGGACACAGTCGAGGTCGTTCGCGCCCTCGGGACTGGCTCCCATCCTCGAGAGCAGGTCGGTGAGACGGCTGCTGTTCGGAACGACAGCACTCGTCGTATCCTCGCTCGGAGAGTTGTCGGTGGCGGGCTGGGCAGACACCATTGCCGGTGTGGTGACCAGCGATGCCGAGACGGCAAGGGCTGCGGTGGCTGTGGCCACGGCGATCCTTCGCACAAATTTCATCGGGGCTCCTCGGGCGGACAGCCGGGTCGTGGCGTATCCGTACCTGGTTGGACGCAAGTGAGGTTAGCAGCGGTATCCGTGTTCGTCCGGGAAGTTCGAGGTCATCCCTGCTGGGCCGCCCGTCGATAACCGCGGATCGCGGGGACCAGGAACAGCAGGAACATCCCGAGCGACCACGCCACGGTCTTGATCATCGGCTCGGTCAGCGGCCCACCCACCGCGAGTGCGCGCATGGTGTCGATCGCGCACGACATCGGCTGGTTCGCGACGATCGGCTGCAACCACGTCGGATAGGCCATGACCGGCACGAATCCCGAATTGAAGAACATCAGGAGGGTGCACACGATCGACACCATCTCGACGAGCGGGATCTTCGTCGACAGGGTGGCCAGAACGGTCACCATCATGGCGAATCCCATCCCGAACACGATGGGAACCACCAACATCAACAGCGTCGCCGGGAGGCCCTGCGTGAACCGGAATCCCATGACGACGCCTGCGGCGAATATCACAATCGAGGTGACGAGGACGCGAACGGCCTCGGCCATCAGGCGCCCCACCAGTCCCGCCGATCGGTGGATCGGCAGCGTGTAGAAGCGGCTCAGCAGGCCCGACTCGCGTTCGGCGCGCAATCCGACCGCACTGACGACGGAACCGAACATCGCACCGACCAGCACGATCATCGGGACCGTCCCGAAGATCGACGGCTGCCCCGTGGCCGCTGTGATGCTGTCGCCGAGCACGATGCGGAACATCACCAACGTCAACGCGGGATAGATCAGGGCCTGGATCATCGTCGCCGGATCGCGCGCCCAGCGAAGGAGGAGCCGACCGCACTGAAGGCGACTGTGCTCCCACAATGCGGCGAACGAACCTTCATCGACCACGGCGTTCGGTGCGGGATACCCGAACGAGCCGCCGCCCGTCCCCATCGCAGTGCTCTGGCTCATCGGGTCACCTCCGCCTCGTGTTCGCCCACACGGCAAGCGGTAGGCACACCACGGTCAGTCCGATCAGCCACAGCAGACTCGGGAAGAACACCTCCCATGTGACGCCACCCTCTGCCATGTCGCGCATCGCGAACGAGAACTGCGAGATCGGCTGGTTGCGTACGAACGGACGGATCCACTCGGGGAAACCCTGTTCCGGGACGAATCCGCACGACAGCATGCCCAGGATGAGCTGGGGCAGGGTCAATGCCTGCGACGTTGCTTCGGGGCTCTTGGAAAGGCTGCCGATGGCGTCGGCACCCAGGCACAGCACCAGGCTGATCGCGAGTGCCGTCACTCCGAAGAGGACTGCCTGCCCGAATCCGGCGGTGAACCGGAAGCCGATCAGGTAGCCGAATCCGAGCGCGGCGAACAGCGAAATCACTGATCTGGTCAGTCCCGCTGTCATGCGTGAGAGGAGCGGTACGGTCGCGCCCACCGGCATCGTCTTCAAGCGCGTCGTCAGCCCGGTCGTGGCTTCCTGCGCGGCCATCTGGGCTGCGGAGATGGCAGTGAACGCCATGGATTGAAGGACGATGATCGGCATCAGGAACTGCGCGTAGTCGATGCCTTGCATCTGCATCACGAACTTCAACGGCAGATAGAACCCGAGGCCGAAGACGAACGGTGCGATCACGGCGACGATGAGTTCGCCGTACCGGGCCATCGTGCGCAGGGTGCGTCCGGTCAGCGCCGACCACTGCGACACCGAGTTCGGGTGGACACGCCGATGCGAGCCGGACCGCCGGTCGGGAGCGCTCACGTTCGTGCCGCCGGATATCCGGCTTGCCGGAAGATGCTCGGCGCGGGCCGTCACGCGCTCCCTCCCGCCGCCGCGGCATCGAGTTCGGGTGGCGCCGTCGACGCGCTGTGGCCCGTCAGCTGGAGGAAGACGTCGTCCAACGAGGGGCGACGCAATCCGATATCGGCGAGTTCGATGTCGAGGGGCGAGATGAGGCGGAGTGCTTCGGTCAGGGTCGCGGCTCCGCCGGGAGCGGGGATGGACACCCGGTCGACGTCGCCGGGCGCCGCGAGATCGGAACGTGTGGAGTCGGGGACGAGGGAGCCGAGGGCCTGCACGATCCGGGGTAGGGTCACCGGATCGACCGGAACGATCTCGCAGTAGCTGCCTCCGGTCGAGGCCTTCAATTCGTTCGCCGTGCCCCGGGCGATGACCGCTCCCTTGTCGATCACGATGATGCTGTCGCTCAGTACGTCGGCTTCCTCGAGATACTGGGTGGTCAACAGGGTCGTGATGCCCTGGCGTTTCAAGGACTCGACCAGCGACCACACACCTTGACGCGACCGCGGATCGAGTCCGGTGGTCGGCTCGTCCAGGAACACGACCTCGGGCCGGACCACGAGTCCGCACGCGATGTCGACGCGGCGGCGCATACCACCCGAATAGCCTTTGACCGGTCGGCGTCCGGCTTCGACGAGGTCGAACTCGCGGAGCAGTTCGTCGGCACGACGCTTTGCCGAGGCCTTGTCGAGCCCCATCAGCCGTCCGAACAGGATGAGGTTCTCCCGCCCGGTGAGGGTGTCGTCGAGGGCAGCGAACTGACCGGTCATCATGATCGAGCGCCGGACTGCCGCCGGGTTGGTTTCGACGTCGTGACCTGCTACGACGGCACGTCCGCTCGAAGCCCGGATGAGCGTCGACAAGATCTTGACCACCGTGGTCTTGCCGGCCCCGTTGGGGCCGAGTACCGCGAGGACGGATCCTTCCGGGGCTGCGAAATCGACGCCGGCGAGTGCCTGTACATCCCCGAACGACTTGTGGATATCTTCCACGAGGACTGCATGGTCGTGGTTGCTTCGCATCCGCACCCCACCGTCAACTCGGTCCCTGTCGGGGATTCGGTCATGGCCCGTCCAGCGGGTCGCCCCGCCTCCTGCGTCGAGATGCTACCGCTCGGGGGCGTTCCCGGCCGGGTGTCCGAGAACGCCGGTTCGAGATGTGATCAGGACCAGATGCCGATCTCGTCGAGATGCCGGACGAGGCGGCGCGCTCCGTCGGTGAAATGATCCCGCGTCTCGCTTCCGGCTCTGTCCGGATCGTGCGCGCGGAGGGCATCGAGAATTCGGGCGTGCGCGGCGACGGCCTCGACACCCCAACGTGGGTCGGACGAATAGAAGTGTGCGGGTGTGTATCGCGTCGCGTTGTGCAGGAACCACGCGAGTTTTCGTGCGGCGGCGGCCCGATTGAGGACCCGGTGGAAGGAGAACTCGAGGGTTTCGATACGTGCACCGTCGCCGGCCCGTACCGCGTCGCCGAACCTGACGTTGATGTCGGCGAGCTCGGTGAGCGTGTCGCCTCCGATGGCTTCCGCGGCACGCGCGGCGAGCTTTTCGGCGATGCACCCCTGCAACCAGAACACGTCGTCGATGTCGGATCGGGTCAGCGACGCGACGACGTAGCCTCGGTGCGGCACCAGTTCGACCATGCCCTCGCCCCGAAGGGTGAGTAGGGCCTCCCGGACCGGGGTGACGCTGACTCCGAGTTCGGCTGCAGTTTCGTCGAGCCTGACGAAGTCGCCGGGGCGCACATCGCCCGACATGATCCGATTGCGGACGAACGTCGCCACGTCATCCGACAGCTGAGGGCGACGACCGAGGCCACGGGAGGAGCCGGACCGGCTGGGCGAGGACATCGGCTACTCCTGTGTTCAACATCGGTGTCGGTCGGATCGAGGGGACAGGTCGATCCGGGGATTATCGCGTACGGCACCGTCTCGTGCTGTGAAATCTCACCGAACGTGAATGCCCTCCGTCGACATCTGTGCGTGCCCCGGTATGCCGATTCTGCGCTCACGCACCATCCGTGCTTCGCTGGGCAGATGGGTAGTGCATTCTCACGTCGCCGGATGCTCGGTTCGCTTGCGGGGGGCGCACTGCTCGTCGGTACGGCAACTGCGCAGCCCAGCCACGCGTCACCAGGGCTTCGCAGCAACGCGTCACCGGGGCGCAGGCTCCCGGATCCGGGCACCGTCGATGCGACGGACCCGGCGCTGTTGAGCGCAGTCGAGGCCGCGAGTCTGATGCACGCAGGCCGGCTGCATCCGAGGGAACTGCTCGATGCATGCCTGCGGCGGACGCGCGAATTCGACGGTCTGATCGGCGCGTGGGTCCACCTGTATCCGGAGTTCGCGTACGCCGGCGCGGACGCGGCGGCGGAGCGGCTCACGCGGGCGCGGAACGGGGGGACACCCGCACCTGACATCTGCGGCCTGCCGATCGCGCTCAAGGACCTGTTCGCGGTGTCGGGCCTGCCGCTCACCGCGTCGAGCAGAGTGCTCGAAGGGAACATCGCGGCCGGACACTCCGGTGTGTGGAGCAAGCTCGAGGATGCCGGCGCGGTCCTCATGGGTCACGCCCACACCGACGAGTTCGCGATAGGTGTCGCAACGCCGCAGGTGGGGAACCCGTGGAACACCGAGATGTCACCGGGTGGGTCGTCGGGTGGAAGCGCCGCGGTGCTCGCCGCCCGTTTCGCTCCGTTGGCGGTCGGCAGCGACACCGGAGGATCGGTGAGGTTGCCGGCGAGCGCGTGCGGGGTCTCGTCGATCAAACCCACGTACGGGCGGATCACCTCGCACGGCATGATTCCGCTGACCTGGACTCGCGACCACGTCGGGCCGATGGGCCGGAGCCTCGCCGACGCGTCATTGATGTTGTCGATCCTCGCGACCGTCGACGTCGCCGATCCGATCACCGCGCTCGGGCCCCCGGTCCCCGCCGGTGGCTATCCCCTGACCGCGAAGGGCGGTGCGTCGCCGCTGGCGGGTGTGCGGCTGGGACTTCCGCCGTCGGAACTCCCGCCGCCGTTGCAGGCCCTCTTCGACGACACCATCGAGGTCGTGCGGTCACTCGGTGCCGAGGTGGTTCCTGTGACGATGCCGCCGACTCCGAAGTCGCTCGCAACGGGCGATGCGGTTGAGATGGGTTCATACCACCGGCAATTCGCCGACCGGATCGGTCTGTATCGGCCGGAGCGGATGACCAGTGTGGGGACCGCGGTTGCGTCGCTGGCGGTCCCCGTCGTGGACTACCTGACGTTCGAGCGCGACAGGCTGCACTACCAGCACGCGTACAACAACCTCTTCGTCGACAACGATCTCGACGCGATCATGATCCCTGGTACTCGGGTGGACGGCGCTCGGCGCGAGGAGTTCCTCGGCGTGAGTGTGACCGAAGGGGTCCTGGGTGAGGTGAAGTGGGCCAATTACTCCGGTGCACCGGTTGTGACGCTTCCGGTGGGGCGTTCGTCGGCGACGGGAATGCCGTTCGGTGTGCAGCTCGGTGCCAGGCCTTGGCAGGACGAACGGATCATCGAGATCGGCCTCGAACTGCAGGACGCGCTCCCGGCCTGGCGGGATCTTCCCGATCTGACGCCGGCCCCGGGAACCGCGCCGGACGTGCTGCAGGTCGCGCCCGGACCGGGGCCGGACCCGACCAACACCGTCGATGCGGCTGCGCCGCTGCGGACGCCGCCGATGAACGCGATGGGGTAACGGCCCATCGCGCTCCGGCAGTAATTCTCCGGAGTTGTACTCGGCGGCGCATTGCTGCATACTGGTCGGGTTGCCTTGACCGGGCCATGGATGTTTCGCGGCTCGGAACGGTGAAAGCAGTGACAGTCGCGGATCGAGCCTGACGGCCAGGTCGCGGCCACATGCAAGACGGAAGCAGTACCAGCGTGCGCCCGTATGGGTGCATCCGGTCCCGTTCTGTGCGGTGTCGAAGTGGAAATTTCGGCGCCGAGGAATGAGCGGCGGAGCGACACGCCCGACCGCGTGGACCGGAGAACAATGACAGATGAACAGCGGCAGCGGATCGGGTGAGCCCGGCTCGCGATGTGTATGAGTGCTGTTCTCGGTCGCCGTTCCGTTCGGAACTGTGCAGACGAGGTGGCTCCCGATTCGTTCGGGCGCTACGAAACGCGGCAAGAAAAGGACACTAAGCGTGGCGGGACAGAAGATCCGCATCAGGCTCAAGGCCTATGACCACGAAGCGATCGACGCATCTGCGCGCAAGATCGTCGAGACGGTCACCCGTACGGGTGCCCGCGTGGTCGGCCCGGTGCCGTTGCCCACTGAAAAGAACGTGTACTGCGTCATTCGCTCGCCGCACAAGTACAAGGACTCGCGCGAGCACTTCGAGATGCGTACTCACAAGCGGCTGATCGACATCCTCGACCCGACGCCGAAGACGGTCGACGCACTCATGCGCATCGACCTCCCGGCGAGCGTCGACGTCAACATTCAGTGACTTACAGCGAGGACTTACAGCGAGCTTGTAGAAGACGCAGCGGAGAGAACAGATGACTAACCAGATCAAGGGAATCCTGGGCACCAAGCTCGGCATGACCCAGGTCTTCGACGAGAACAACCGGGTCGTCCCGGTGACCGTCGTCAAGGCCGGACCGAACGTGGTCACGCAGATTCGCACCGAGGAGCGCGACGGCTACAACGCCGTGCAGCTCGCCTTCGGCGCCATTGCACCGCGCAAGGTCACCAAGCCGGTCCGCGGCCAGTTCGACAAGGCCGGCGTGACCCCGCGTCGCCACCTCGTCGAGCTTCGCGTCGAGGACTCCTCGGAGTACGAGGTCGGCCAGGAACTGACCGCAGAGGTGTTCGAGGACGGCGCATTCGTCGACATCACGGGCACCTCCAAGGGCAAGGGCTTCGCCGGCACCATGAAGCGTCACGGCTTCGCCGGTCAGGGCGCTTCGCACGGTGCGCAGGCTGTGCACCGTCGTCCCGGCTCCATCGGTGGCTGCGCCACGCCCGGCCGTGTCTTCAAGGGCACGCGGATGTCCGGTCGTATGGGTAATGACCGCGTCACGACGCAGAACCTCTCCGTCCACAAGGTGGATGCCGAGAACGGGCTGCTGCTCATCAAGGGCGCGATCCCCGGCCGCAAGGGCGGCCTCGTGATCGTCAAGACTGCAGTGAAGGGTGGTGCACGGGCATGACCAGCACCGAAACCGCAACCAAGCTGACGTTGGACGTCAAGGCTGCAGGTGGCAAGACCACCGGCACCGTCGATCTTCCCGGTGAGATCTTCGACGCCCCGGCCAACATCGCGTTGCTGCACCAGGTGGTTGTGGCGCAGCTTGCCGCCGCACGCCAGGGCACACACTCGACCAAGACGCGCGGCGAGGTCCGCGGCGGTGGCAAGAAGCCTTACCGCCAGAAGGGCACCGGCCGCGCACGTCAGGGCTCGACCCGTGCACCGCAGTTCGTCGGCGGTGGCACCGTCCACGGTCCGCAGCCGCGCGATTATTCGCAACGGACGCCCAAGAAGATGAAGGCAGCCGCTCTCCGCGGTGCCCTTTCCGACCGGGCGCGCAACGAGCGCATCCACGTGGTCGCCGAACTCGTGGCGGGTCAGACCCCGTCGACGAAGGCGGCGCGCACCTTCCTCGGTGAGCTCACTGAGCGCAAGAACATCCTCCTCGTAGTCGGGCGTGAAGACGTCACCGCGTGGAAGAGCGTGCAGAACCTGCAGAACGTCCACGCGCTCGCACCCGATCAGCTGAACACCTACGACGTCCTCTACAGCGACGATGTCGTGTTCAGTGTCGAGGCGCTGGGTGCGTTCATCCACGGACCGGCCGAGTCGGTCCAGGAAGTGAAGGAGGAGAGCAAGTGAGCACGATCGCCGATCCGCGCGACATCCTGCTGGCTCCCGTCATCTCCGAGAAGTCCTATGGGCTGATGGAGGAGGGCACCTACACCTTCCTGGTCCATCCGGACTCGAACAAGACGCAGATCAAGATTGCCGTCGAGAAGGTCTTCGGCGTCAAGGTGAGCAGCGTCAACACCGCCAACCGTCAGGGCAAGCGCAAGCGGACGCGGTTCGGTTACGGCAAGCGCAAGGACACCAAGCGTGCGCTCGTGACCCTGACCGCCGACAGCAAGCCCATCGAGATCTTCGGAGGCCCGGTCGCCTAGGCGCCGGAACTCGCGAGAGATAGAGGACGAGAAGACTCATGGCAATCCGTAAGTACAAGCCGACTACGCCGGGCCGTCGTGGCGCCAGTGTGTCGGACTTCGCCGAGATCACTCGGTCGACGCCCGAGAAGTCGCTGATCCGCCCGCTGCATGGTCGCGGTGGTCGTAATGCGCACGGTCGTATCACGACCCGGCACAAGGGTGGCGGACACAAGCGCGCCTACCGCTTGATCGATTTCCGTCGCAACGACAAGGACGGCATCCCGGCCAAGGTCGCTCACATCGAGTACGACCCCAACCGCACTGCTCGCATCGCGTTGCTCCATTACGTGGACGGCGAGAAGCGCTACATCATCGCCCCCAAGGGCCTGGTGCAGGGTTCTCCGATCGAGTCCGGTCCGAAGGCCGACATCAAACCGGGTAACAACCTGCCGCTCCGCAACATCCCGACCGGTACCACCATCCACGCGGTGGAGCTGCGTCCCGGTGGCGGCGCAAAGATGGCCCGTTCGGCCGGCTCGAGCATCCAGCTCCTCGGTAAGGAAGGCACCTACGCCACGTTGCGTATGCCGTCCGGTGAGATCCGTCGCGTCGACGTGCGCTGCCGCGCAACCGTCGGCGAGGTCGGCAATGCCGAGCAGTCGAACATCAACTGGGGCAAGGCCGGCCGTATGCGTTGGAAGGGCAAGCGCCCGACCGTCCGCGGTGTGGTCATGAACCCCGTCGACCACCCGCACGGTGGTGGCGAGGGCAAGACCTCCGGTGGCCGCCACCCGGTCAGCCCGTGGGGCAAGCCCGAAGGCCGCACCCGCAAGAACAAGGCGTCCGACAAGCTCATTGTCCGTCGCCGCCGTACCGGTAAAAAGCGCTAGTCAAGGAGGGAGTTAGAGAATGCCACGCAGCCTCAAGAAGGGCCCGTTCGTCGACGACCACCTCCTGGCGAAGGTCGACGTCCAGAACGAGAAGGGCACCAAACAGGTCATCAAGACCTGGTCGCGCCGTTCCACGATTCTGCCGGACTTCATCGGCCACACGTTTGCCGTCCATGACGGGCGCAAGCATGTTCCCGTGTTCGTCTCGGATTCGATGGTCGGCCACAAGCTCGGTGAATTTGCACCGACCCGTACGTTCAAGGGCCACATCAAGGACGACCGGAAGAGCAAGCGTCGATGAGCAACGCGAAGAGCTCAGCACCGCTGAGTACCGAAACAACAAACCCGAGCGCTCGGGCTGTTGCGCGCCACGTGCGCGTGACCCCGATGAAGGCACGCCGCGTCGTCGACATCGTTCGCGGAAAGTCCGTCGAGGACGCCCTCACCATCTTGAAGTTCGCACCGCAGGCCGCAGCGGAACCGGTCGCCAAGGTGATCGCCTCTGCAGCTGCGAACGCGCAGAACAACCTGAACCTCGACCCCAGCACGCTCGTCGTCGCGACGGCGTACGTGGACGAGGGCGCGACCCTCAAGCGGTTCCAGCCGCGTGCGCAGGGTCGCGCGTTCCGTATCCGCAAGCGGTCGAGCCACATCACCGTGATCGTGGAGAGCGTCGGCTCGAACTCGTCTCGCAACCGCCGGAAGGGAGCTCAGTAGTGGGCCAGAAGATCAACCCGCACGGCTTCCGTCTGGGCATCACCACCGACTGGAAGTCGCGTTGGTACGCAGACAAGCAGTACGCGGACTACGTGAAGGAAGACGTCGCGATCCGTAAGTTCCTGGCCTCCGGCCTCGAGCGTGCAGGCATCGCGAAGGTCGAGATCGAGCGCACCCGCGACCGTGTGCGAGTGGACATCCACACCGCGCGACCGGGCATCGTCATCGGCCGCCGCGGCGCCGAAGCCGATCGCATCCGCGCCGAGCTCGAGAAGCTGACCGGCAAGCAGGTTCAGCTCAACATTCTCGAGGTCAAGAACGCCGAGTCCGAGGCCCAGCTGGTGGCGCAGGGCGTCGCCGAGCAGCTCTCGAACCGCGTGGCGTTCCGCCGGGCAATGCGTAAGGCCATCCAGTCGGCCATGCGCCAGCCCAACGTCAAGGGCATCCGCGTGCAGTGCTCGGGTCGCCTCGGTGGCGCCGAGATGTCGCGCTCGGAGTTCTACCGGGAGGGTCGCGTCCCGCTGCACACCCTGCGCGCGGACATCGACTACGGCCTCTACGAGGCGAAGACCACCTTCGGCCGCATCGGCGTGAAGGTCTGGATCTACAAGGGCGACATCGTCGGTGGCCGTCGTGAGCTCGCTGCGGCTGCAGCTGCTCCCGCAGAGCGCCCGCGTCGTGAGCGTCCGAGCCGCCCGCGTCGCTCCGGCGCCTCGGGCACCACCGCGACGAGCACCGAAGCGGGACGGGCAGCCGACGCCCCGGCTTCGGCAGAGAACAAGGAGGGCTGACGCAATGTTGATCCCCCGGCGGGTCAAACACCGCAAGCAGCACCATCCGAGCCGTTCGGGTAACGCCAAAGGCGGCACCCAGGTCGCCTTCGGCGAGTACGGCATCCAGGCTCTCGAGCCGGCATACATCACGAACCGGCAGATCGAAGCCGCTCGTATCGCCATGACCCGGCACATCAAGCGTGGCGGCAAGATCTGGATCAACATCTTCCCGGATCGCCCGCTCACCAAGAAGCCGGCCGAGACCCGCATGGGTTCCGGTAAGGGTTCGCCCGAGTGGTGGGTCGCGAACGTCAAGCCCGGTCGCGTGCTGTTCGAGATGAGCTACCCGAACGAGGAGATTGCTCGTGAGGCTCTGCGCCGCGCGATGCACAAGCTCCCGTGCAAGTGCCGGATCGTGACGAGGGAGGAGCAGTTCTGATGGCTACCGAAACCCCCGCCGCAGAACTCCGCGAGCTCACCGAGGAAGAGTTGACCTCGAAGCTTCGCGAGTCCAAGGAAGAGCTGTTCAACCTCCGCTTCCAGATGGCTACCGGTCAGCTGGACAACAACCGACGACTGCGCACCGTGCGTCACGAGATCGCTCGTATCTACACGGTTCTGCGCGAGCGTGAGCTCGGTCTGGCCACCGGCCCGGATGCGGGTGACGTGGCATGAGTGAGGAAAAGGCAGTGACCCAGAACGAAGAGCGCGCGAGCCGCAAGGTCCGCATCGGCTACGTCGTCTCGGACAAGATGGAAAAGACCATCGTGGTCGAGCTCGAGGATCGCGTGAAGCATCCGCTGTACGGCAAGATCATTCGCCGTACGACCAAGGTGAAGGCACACGACGAGAACGGACTCGCCGGCATCGGCGACCGCGTGCAGTTGATGGAGACCCGTCCGCTGTCCGCGTCGAAGCGCTGGCGTCTGGTCGAGGTACTCGAGAAGGCCAAGTAGGCTCCTCGCTCCCTCGCGGACCGAATCACTCGGCCCGGCATCCTGCCCAGGATGCCGGGCCGAGTCGTTCCGGGAGGTGCGTGCAGATCGGGTGTGCCCCTCAGCTTTCCGGCCGGTTCACCGAGACCGCCAGTGCGGCGGGTGCTTGCACACAGTACGAGTCGGTGAGCATCTCGGTGAGTTCGGTCCAGTCTGTGGTGTCGTCGAGCACGATTCCGACGGTGTTTGCGCCCCAGCCGGCCCGGAAGTACGGCGCGCCCATGTTCTCGAACGCCAGGACTTCTCCGGGTTCCGCGCGGAAGACGATCCGGAACAGTCCGTCCTCGCCTCCGAACGCGTGGGCGACTGTTGCGCCGCGCACCCGCCACCGCACACCGACCCACGCCGGCTCGTCCACGCATTCCGGGAACGCGTGGAGGATGTCGTGCAACCGGTCGAGCGTCGGGCCTGGAAGGTCGGGGCGCATGTGCCGAGGGTAACCGTGGGCACCGACATGCTGCGGGGCGCGATCTGGGCGGGGCGACGATCCGGGCAGGGCGACGTCGAGGCGTGAGTGCACGGTGCGTGGTGGGGAGCGAGCTCACAGTTCGCGAATTTGCCCTGCATGAGGTATATCGCCTACCCTGGACGGGTTGCTCCGCGGGACCCGTGTGTCTTTCGCGCGTGCGCCGTGGGCAACCGACGACCGCGTACGTCCAGGTCGGAAATCTGACGTACACACCAATCCAGGTCAAGGAGACGTAAGTGATCCAGCAGGAGTCGCGACTGCGCGTCGCCGACAACACGGGTGCCAAGGAGATTCTCTGCATCCGCGTTCTCGGTGGCTCGTCCCGTCGCTACGCCGGTATCGGCGACATCATCGTCGCCACCGTCAAAGACGCCATCCCCGGTGGCAACATCAAGCGCGGCGAGGTCGTCAAGGCCGTGATCGTGCGCACCGCCAAGGAGCGCCGTCGGCCGGACGGCTCGTACATCAAGTTCGATGAGAACGCCGCAGTCATCATCAAGGGTGACAACGACCCGCGCGGTACCCGCATCTTCGGACCGGTCGGTCGCGAGCTTCGCGACAAGCGGTTCATGCGGATCGTCTCGCTCGCTCCGGAGGTGCTGTGATGAAGGTGCACAAGGGCGACACGGTGCTCGTCGTCTCGGGTAAGGACAAGGGCGCGAAGGGCAAGGTCATCGCGGCCTTCCCGCGCGAGAACCGTGTCCTCGTCGAGGGCGTGAACCGGATCAAGAAGCACACCGCGGTCTCGGCCAACGAGCGTGGCGCCTCTTCGGGCGGCATCGTGACGCAGGAGGCCCCGATCCACGTTTCCAACGTTGCGGTCGTCGACTCGGACGGAAACCCCACTCGCGTGGGCTACCGGACCGATGAGGAAACCGGCAAGCGCGTTCGGATTTCCCGGAAGAACGGGAAGGACATCTGACATGACCACCACCGAGAACAAGATCCAGCCGCGCCTGAAGACCCGCTACCGTGCGGAGATCCGCGACGCCCTGAACACGGAGTTCGCCTACGCGAACGTCATGCAGATCCCAGGCGTCGTGAAGGTCGTCGTCAACATGGGTGTCGGCGACGCTGCCCGCGATGCGAAGCTCATCAACGGTGCGGTCAACGACCTCGCGTTGATCACCGGTCAGAAGCCGGAGATCCGCAAGGCCCGTAAGTCCATCGCACAGTTCAAGCTTCGTGAGGGTATGCCCATCGGCGCGCGTGTCACGCTGCGCGGCGACCGCATGTGGGAGTTCCTGGACCGCCTCGTGTCCATCGCGCTTCCCCGTATCCGCGACTTCCGTGGCCTGAACGGCAACCAGTTCGATGGCAACGGCAACTACACGTTCGGCCTGAACGAGCAGTCGATGTTCCACGAGATCGATGTGGACAAGATCGACCGCCCGCGCGGCATGGACATCACTGTCGTGACCACCGCTACCAACAACGAAGAAGGCCGTGCCCTGCTCAAGCACCTCGGCTTCCCGTTCAAGGAGAACTGAGCCCATGGCTAAGAAGGCACTGGTCAACAAGGCCAACAAGAAGCCGAAGTTCGCGGTCCGCGCCTACACGCGGTGCCAGCGGTGCGGTCGCCCGCACTCGGTGTTCCGCAAGTTCGGTCTCTGCCGCATCTGCCTCCGCGAGATGGCGCATGCCGGCGAGCTTCCGGGAGTTCACAAGAGCTCCTGGTGACGTGAACTGGTGGGCGGAAGGCCTCGCGCCTCCGCCCACCGTCACGCTGTCAGGGGCCGGCCCAGCACGGGCCGGCCTGCATTGAAACCAAATTCGCTGCAGGCCCACGGCCGGGTTCATCCGGTGTTGTATGGGAACCGCTCCGAGAAAGGTGTACAGGTCAGACCATGACCATGACCGACCCCATCGCAGACTTCTTGACGCGTCTGCGTAACGCCAACACGGCGTTCCATGACGAGGTCAAGCTCCCGTCCTCGAAGATCAAGGTGAACATCGCCGAGATCCTCAAGCGCGAGGGCTACATCTCCGACTACCGCACCGAGGACGCCGAGGTGGGCAAGACCCTCGTCGTCGACCTCAAGTACGGGCCTTCCCGCGAGCGCAGCCTTGCTGGCGTGCGCCGCGTGTCGAAGCCCGGCCTTCGTGTGTACGCGAAGTCCACCAACCTGCCCAAGGTCCTGGGCGGACTCGGCGTGGCGATCATCTCCTCGTCCTCCGGTCTGCTCACCGATCGCCAGGCGGCCAAGCAGGGAGTAGGCGGGGAAGTCCTCGCCTACGTCTGGTAAGGGAGGCCACCACAATGTCGCGAATCGGAAAACTCCCCGTTGCAGTTCCCTCGGGTGTCGAGGTGAACATCGATGGCCAGAGCGTCGCAGTGAAGGGCCCCAAGGGCAACCTGTCGCTGACGATCGCAGAGCCCATCACCATCGCCAAGGGCGACGACGGGGCATTGAACATCAACCGCCCCAACGACGAGCGTCGTAGCCGTGCGCTGCACGGTCTGTCGCGGACCTTGGTGCACAATCTCATCGTCGGCGTGACCGAGGGTTACACCATCAAGATGGAGATCTTCGGCGTCGGCTACCGCGTGGCGCTCAAGGGCAAAGACCTCGAGTTCTCGCTCGGTTACAGCCACCCGGTGCTCATCGAGGCCCCCGAAGGCGTCACCTTTGCCGTCGAGGCGCCCACGAAGTTCTCGATTGCGGGCATCGACAAGCAGCAGGTCGGCCAGATTGCGGCCAATATCCGCCGGTTGCGTAAGTCCGACCCGTACAAGGGCAAGGGCATCCGCTACGAGGGCGAGCAGGTCCGTCGCAAGGTCGGAAAGACGGGTAAGTGATCATGAGCCAGACCGAGAACCAGAAGGCCAAGCGGATCCCGCTCGGCAAGGATGCGTCCACCAGGCGTCGGCTGTCGAAGACGCGTCGTCATTTCCGCCTCCGCAAGTCGATCTCCGGAACGGCGGAGCGTCCGCGCCTCGTCGTCAACCGCTCGTCGCGCCACATGCACGTGCAGGTCATCAACGACCTGACCGGCACGACGGTTGCCGCTGCGTCGACCATCGAGGCCGACGTGCGTGCGCTCGAAGGCGACAAGAAGGTGCGCGGCGCCAAGGTCGGACAGCTGATCGCCGAGCGCGCCAAGGCTGCCGGCGTGGAATCCGTGGTCTTCGACCGCGGTGGACACACCTACAGCGGCCGCATCGCGGCCCTCGCGGACGCAGCGCGCGAGAGCGGGCTGAAGTTCTGATGATCATCTTTGCGAACGGAAGGAACGTCTGATGCCGGGACGTCAGCGGCGTGACGGCGGAAGCGGCCCCGCCGGACAGAATGGCCCCAACACCGGGGACAACCGTGGTGGTCGCGACCGCCGCGATCGCGACTCGCGCGGCGGCAACGCTGCCGAGCGGTCGAACCACATCGAGCGTGTCGTCTCGATCAACCGTGTGTCGAAGGTCGTCAAGGGCGGCCGTCGCTTCAGCTTCACCGCACTGGTGATCGTCGGAGACGGCAACGGTGTGGTCGGCGTCGGCTACGGCAAGGCCAAGGAAGTACCCGCGGCCATCACCAAGGGTGTCGAGGAAGCTCGCAAGAACTTCTTCCGTGTTCCGCTCATCGGCGGAACCATCACCCACCCGGTTCAGGGTGAGGCTGCTGCAGGCGTCGTCCTGCTGCGTCCGGCTTCTCCCGGTACCGGTGTGATCGCCGGTGGCGCTGTGCGCGCTGTGCTGGAGTGCGCGGGCATCTCCGACATCCTGTCGAAATCGCTCGGCTCCGACAATGCCATCAACGTGGTGCACGCGACGGTTGCGGCTCTCAAGGGTCTGCAGCGTCCGGAGGAAGTCGCGGCTCGCCGTGGCCTCCCCCTCGAAGACGTCGCCCCCGCCGGTATGCTTCGCGCTCGTGCACTGGCTGCTGGGAGCGTGAAGTAATGGCAGAGCTGAAGATCACCCAGATCAAGAGCACCATCGGTACCAAGCAGAATCAGCGCGACAGCCTGCGCACCCTCGGCCTGCGGAAGATCCGCCAGTCGGTGGTCCGCGAGGACAACGCGCAGAACCGTGGCTTGATCAACGTGGTGCGTCACCTCGTGACCGTTGAGGAGGTCTGAGAATGACCATCAAGCTGCATCACCTGCGCCCGGCTCCGGGCTCGAAGACGGACAAGACCCGCGTCGGACGCGGTGACGGTTCGAAGGGTAAGACCGCTGGTCGCGGCACGAAGGGCACCAAGGCGCGTAAGAACGTCTCGGCAGCCTTCGAAGGTGGCCAGATGCCCCTGCACATGCGTCTTCCCAAGCTCAAGGGCTTCAAGAACGCATTCCGCACCGAGTACCAGGTCGTCAACGTCAGCGACATCGCCCGGGTCTTCCCGGAGGGTGGCCAGATCGGCGTCGACGAGCTCGTGGCCAAGGGCCTGGTTCGTAAGAACCAGCTCGTGAAGGTCCTCGGCGAGGGCGAGATCGCGGTTGCCGTTCAGGTTTCCGCGAACAAGTTCTCCGGCTCCGCCAAGGAGAAGATCGCCGCCGCCGGTGGTACTGCAACCGAACTGGCCTGACCGGTTCGATTCTGCATGAATCACGGCTGACGAACGGCCGCGGTGCAGTCGCTGACTGCGCCGCGGCCGTTCGCGTATGTCTGTGCTGCCGTACGCTTGTGACGTACTTGCAGCGCGTTGCACCCCCGCGTCGTTCGGTCGGTGATCCTGACCGGTGGCCATCGGGGTGCGCACTGTTAGAGTTCTAGAGTTGTCTACTGTTCGACGGGTCTATCCGGCCTGTCGCTCCCGATCGGCCTGCCAGGAGGATTCTTGCTTTCCGCCTTCGTCTCGGCCCTCAGGACACCGGACCTGAGGCGGAAGATCCTCATCGCCCTCGGGCTGGTGGCTCTGTACCGTCTCGGCGCTTCGGTGCCGTCCCCGGGCGTCGACTACGGAAACGTCCAGGCGTGTGTCGACCAGCTCGCCGGCAGCGAACAAGCCGGCATCTACTCCCTGATCAATCTCTTCTCCGGTGGTGCACTCCTCCAGCTGTCGGTGTTCGCCATCGGCATCATGCCGTTCATCACCGCGAGCATCATCGTGCAGCTGCTCACCGTCGTGATCCCCAGATTCGAGGAACTCCGCAAGGAGGGCCAGGCGGGTCAGGCCAAGATGACGCAGTACACGCGGTATCTGGCCGTGGCGCTGGCCGTCCTGCAGGCGACGGGCATCGTGGCTCTCGCTGCCCGCGGTCAGCTGCTGCAGGGCTGTGCTGAGCCGATCTTGGCCGACGACAGCGTCTTCGGCATGGTCGTCATCGTTCTTGTCATGACCGCGGGCGCCGCAGTGGTGATGTGGTTCGGCGAACTGATCACCGAACGCGGTGTCGGCAACGGTATGTCGATCCTGATCTTCGCCGGTATCGCATCGGCGCTGCCGAGCGAAGGCCGGACGATCCTCGAGTCCCGCGGCGGTCTCGTCTTCACGATCGTGCTGGTCGTCGCGCTCCTCCTGATCACCGGCGTCGTCTTCGTCGAGCAGGGGCAGCGTCGCATTCCGGTGCAGTACGCCAAGCGCATGGTGGGTCGCCGGATGTACGGCGGATCGTCGACGTATCTGCCGCTGAAGGTCAACCAGGCGGGCATCATCCCGGTGATCTTCGCGTCGTCGTTGCTGTATCTGCCAAACCTGATCGCTCAGCTCACCGGCGCAACCACCAACCCCGAGCCGAGCTGGTGGCAGCGCATCATCAACGAGTACCTCGTCAACCCGAACAACCCGGTCTACATCGCGTTGTACTTCGGATTGATCGTGTTCTTCGTGTTCTTCTACGTCGCCATCACGTTCAATCCCGAGGAACGTGCCGACGAGATGAAGAAATACGGCGGCTTCATCCCCGGTATCCGCCCGGGCCGGCCCACCGCTGAATACCTCAGCTTCGTGCTCAACCGCATCACCGTGCCGGGTTCCATCTACCTCGGTCTCATCGCAGTACTCCCGAACTTCTTCCTGTCGGGCAGTCAGACCGCCAGCAGTATCTTCGGTGGCGCAGCGGTGCTCATTCTCGTCAGTGTCGCGCTGGACACTGTCAAGCAGATCGAAAGTCAATTGATGCAGCGCAACTACGAAGGGTTCCTCAAGTGAGACTTGTACTCCTCGGTCCTCCCGGTGCCGGCAAAGGCACACAGGCCGCAATCCTGTCCGAGAAGCTCGGCGTTCCCGCTATCTCGACCGGCGATCTCTTCCGCGCCAATATCGGGCAGGGCACCGCGCTCGGCTTGGAGGCCAAGAAGTACATCGACGCGGGAGATCTCGTGCCCGCGGAGATCACCAACAACATGGTGCGCGAACGGCTCGCCGAACCCGACGCCGCGAACGGTTTCCTTCTCGACGGCTTTCCCCGCAGCGTCGAACAGGCCGAGGAACTCGCTACCATCCTGAAGAATCTGAACACTGCCCTCGACGGTGTGCTGTCGTTCGTCATCGACGAGGACATCGTTGTCGAGCGCATGCTCGCTCGTGGTCGCGCCGACGACACCGAGGACGTCATCCGCAACCGACTCCGGGTGTATCGGGAGGAGACTGCGCCGCTGCTCGACCACTATGCAGATGTCCTCATCACCGTCGACGCTGTCGGTGAGGTCGAGGAGATCAACGCGCGCGCCCTCGCTGCGCTCGGCAAGTAGGCACAGGAATTCCGGCATGGGTTTCGGGCGCAAGCGCAAAGTTGTTCCGTTCCGCACTTCCGGCGAACTCGAAGCGATGGCAGCCGCGGGTGCCGTCGTGGGTGCCGCGCTCGTCGCGGTCCGGGATGCGGCGAAGCCTGGCGTGAGCACTCTGGAACTCGACCGGGTCGCGGAAGCAGTGATCCGGGATGCGGGTGCCGTTCCGTCGTTTTTGGGATACCACGGCTTCACGGGCTCGATCTGCTCGTCGGTCAACGACAGGGTGGTGCACGGCATCCCGTCCGCCGACGAAATGCTCGTAGAGGGCGACCTGGTGTCGATCGACTGCGGTGCGATCCTCGACGGTTGGCACGGTGACTCGGCATGGAGCTTCGGGGTGGGGGAGTTGTCCGCCGCCGACGCCGACCTCAGCGATGCCACGCGCCTGTCGATGGAAGCGGGTATCGCCGCGATGATCGCCGGTAACCGTCTCACCGATGTGTCCCACGCGATCGAAGAGGGCACGCACGCCGCGGAACGGCTGCACGGTCGTCCGTACGGCATCGTCGATGGCTACGGTGGCCACGCCATCGGCCGCGAGATGCACATGGATCCGTTCCTTCCGAACGAGGGCAAGCCGGGCAAGGGCCCGCACCTCGTGGTGGGATCGGTGCTGGCGATCGAGCCGATGCTCACCCTCGGCACCTACGAGACCGAGGTCCTCGAGGACAAGTGGACCGTCGTGACAACTGACGGCAGCCGGGCAGCGCACTGGGAGCACACGGTGGCGGTCACCGAGGACGGTCCGCGGATCCTCACTCTCCGCCCCGAGTAGCGCCGCCGGCCTCTCGTCCTCATCGTCATTTGGCCTGGTGAGAAACTTCCCGTAATATCGAGCGGTGGTGCGCGCTGCGCTCCGGTCGGTCTGCGTCGACATGGTCTTCGCACAGGGATTCCGGGGATGCCGAGCGTCACGGTATCGGATACCGATGCAACCACACGTCGAACAACGGATCGCGGAGGATATGGCTAAGAAGGACGGCGCAATCGAGGTCGAGGGTCGGGTCATCGAACCGCTTCCCAATGCGATGTTCCGCATCGAGCTGGAGAACGGCCACAAGGTGCTGGCCCACATCAGCGGCAAGATGCGGCAGCACTACATTCGCATCCTTCCCGAGGACCGGGTCGTCGTGGAGCTTTCGCCCTACGACCTCACGCGTGGACGCATCGTCTACCGCTACAAGTAACAGACTTCCCCGGCCGAACGGTCGGGGAAAAACATGTCTCCGGATGGGCTTACGTCGTCTCCGGGGGCGCACATACAGGAGATCGGACGCACGTGAAGGTTCAGCCTAGCGTCAAGAAGATCTGCGAGAAGTGCAAGGTGATTCGCCGTAACGGTCGGGTCATGGTGATCTGCGAGAACCTGCGTCACAAGCAGCGTCAGGGCTAGATCCACCTTCCTCGCGAAGATCTGCTTGGCAACAAGCAAGAAGACCTTCCAGCACCAGTCGCACGGTTACGATTCTCGATTCGTCGAGAAGCTGCGCGATGCACCCCCGGTTCGGAGGCCGGGGCCCCACTGTGTTTGTCACTACACAGTTTCTTACGCAGGGGACGGGCTGGGAGCAGACCTCCGCACACCGAATAGGAATGCCACATGGCACGTCTCTCAGGTGTTGATCTTCCCCGCGAAAAGCGGATGGAGATCGCACTCACCTACATCTACGGCATCGGCCGTACCCGCTCCAAGGAGATCCTCGAAGCGACCGGCGTCGATCCGGATCTGCGCAGCAAGGATCTGACGGACGAGGATCTCGCCAAGCTCCGCGAGTGCATCGAGGAGAGCTACAAGGTCGAAGGTGACCTTCGTCGCGAGGTCCAGGCGGACATCCGTCGCAAGATCGAGATCGGCTGCTACCAGGGCCTGCGACACCGTCGTGGTCTGCCCGTGCGTGGACAGCGCACCAAGACCAACGCTCGTACCCGTAAGGGCCCGAAGCGCACCGTCGCAGGAAAGAAGAAGTAATGCCTCCCAAGTCACGCACCACCGGTCCGAAGAAGACCCAGAAGGCACGGCGCAGGGACAAGAAGAACGTCCCGCACGGCGCGGCTCACATCAAGAGCACCTTCAACAACACCATCGTCTCGATCACCGACCCCCAGGGCAACGTGATCTCCTGGGCGTCGTCGGGCCACGTCGGCTTCAAGGGCTCGCGCAAGTCGACTCCGTTCGCCGCGCAGCTCGCTGCCGAGAGCGCTGCCCGCAAGGCGCAGGAGCACGGCGTCAAGAAGGTCGACGTCTTCGTCAAGGGCCCGGGCTCGGGCCGCGAGACCGCGATCCGCTCCCTCCAGGCCGCCGGCCTCGAGGTCGGAACGATCTCCGACGTCACCCCCCAGCCGCACAACGGCTGCCGCCCGCCCAAGCGTCGTCGCGTCTAACAACGGGAAAGGAAAAAGGTTCTTCAGTCATGGCACGTTATACCGGTCCCGTTTCACGTAAGTCGCGTCGTCTCCGCGTCGACCTGGTCGGAGGCGACCAGGCTTTCGAGCGTCGCCCCTACCCGCCCGGCCAGCACGGCCGCGCGCGGATCAAGGAGAGCGAATACCTGCTCCAGCTGCAGGAGAAGCAGAAGGCCCGCTTCTCCTACGGCATCATGGAGAAGCAGTTCCGTCGCTACTACGAGGAAGCAGCCAGCCGTCCCGGTAAGACCGGTGAGGTTCTGCTGACCATCCTCGAGTCGCGCCTGGACAACGTCGTCTACCGCGCCGGCCTCGCGCGCACCCGCCGCCAGGCCCGCCAGCTGGTGTCCCACGGACACTTCCTGGTCAACGGCAAGAAGGTCGACGTCCCGAGCTACCGCGTCTCCCAGTACGACATCATCGATGTCCGTGAGAAGTCGCTGAGCACGCTGCCGTTCCAGATCGCGCGTGAGACCCAGGGCGAGCGCCCGGTCGCTGCGTGGCTGCAGGTCGTCGGTCCGCGTCTGCGGGTGCTGGTCCACCAGCTCCCCGAGCGCGCGCAGATCGAGATCCCGCTGCAGGAACAGCTCATCGTCGAGTACTACTCGAAGTAAGAGCGCTTTGTACTCCGTCACCAGAGCACTTCGTGCTCTGCGGACGGAGCACTTCGTGCCGTGGTGTTCTCCCGGCCCCGCCGGGGTGGGGAGGACACCACACCACCACTAGGGCGTCAAATAGCGGACGCCCACAAGGAGGCAACTCATGCTCATCTCGCAGCGACCCACGCTGACCGAAGACGTCCTCGCCGACAATCGGTCGAAGTTCGTCATCGAGCCGCTCGAGCCCGGCTTCGGCTACACGCTCGGAAACTCGCTTCGCCGCACCCTGCTCTCCTCGATCCCCGGGGCAGCCGTCACCAGCATTCGCATCGACGGCGTGCTCCACGAGTTCACCACGGTTCCGGGTGTGAAGGAGGATGTCACCGACATCATCCTGAACCTCAAGGGCCTCGTGGTCAGCTCGGAAGAGGACGAGCCGGTCACCATGTATGTCCGCAAGCAGGGCCCGGGCGTCGTCACCGCAGCGGACATCGTGCCGCCCGCCGGTGTCGAGATCCACAACCCCGATCTGCACATCGCCACCCTGAACGACAAGGGCAAGCTGGAGGTCGAGCTCGTCGTCGAGCGTGGTCGCGGCTACGTCCCTGCTGTCCAGAACAAGGCATCCGGCGCCGAGATCGGCCGTATCCCGGTCGACTCGATCTACTCGCCGGTGCTCAAGGTGACGTACAAGGTGGAGGCGACCCGCGTCGAGCAGCGCACCGACTTCGATCGGCTGATCCTCGACGTGGAGACCAAGAACTCGATCGCCGCACGTGACGCGCTCGCGTCGGCGGGTAAGACACTCGTCGAGCTCTTCGGTCTGGCTCGTGAGCTGAATGTCGAAGCAGAAGGCATCGAGATCGGTCCCTCGCCTGCCGAAGCCGACCACATCGCCTCCTTCGGACTTCCGATCGAGGATCTGGATCTGACGGTCCGGTCCTACAACTGCCTCAAGCGCGAGGGTGTTCACACCGTCGGTGAGCTGGTGGCACGCACGGAATCCGACCTGCTCGACATCCGCAACTTCGGTCAGAAGTCCATCGATGAGGTCAAGGTCAAGCTGCACTCGCTCGGCCTGTCGCTGAAGGACAGCCCCGCGTCCTTCGATCCCAGCAGCGTTGCCGGCTATGACGCCGCCACCGGTACCTGGAGCGACACCGACGCCGGGTTCGGCGACACCGACGGCAACGAGGACTACGCCGAGACTGAGCAGCTGTAGCAGCTCACGGTCCGTTACTAGGAGAAAATCATGCCCAAGCCCAAGAAGGGCGCCCGCTTCGGCGGGTCGGCCTCGCACCAGAAGGCGATCTTCGCCAATCTGGCCACCGCGCTCTTCGAGCACGGTCGCATCACCACCACCGAGGCCAAGGCCAAGGCCCTGCGCCCGTACGCCGAGAAGCTCGTCACGCACGCCAAGACCGGCACGCTGGCTTCGCGTCGTGAGGTGCTGAAGGTCATCCGCAACAAGGACGTCGTGCACACCCTCTTCGCGGAGATCGGTCCTTCCTTCGAAGACCGCAACGGCGGCTACACGCGCATCATCAAGACGATGCCGCGCAAGGGCGACAACGCGCCCATGGCGATCATCGAGCTCGTGCGCGAGAAGACGGTCTCCTCGGAAGCTGACCGCGCTCGGCGCGTCGCTGCTTCACAGGCTGCACCGGCTGCCGAGGAGAACGTGGTGGAGGCCGTCGAGGCCGACGCCACCGCCGCCGAGGTCGAGAACGCCGATGCTGTCGTCGAGGCGATCGAAGACACCACCGCAACGGCCGCCGACGCGACCGACGCGGACGAGGCCAAGAAGGACTAGTCCACTTGGCTTCGGCATCTGCTGAATCGAACGAGCCCGCCGCCCCTGTTCAGGGCGGCGGGCTCGTCGCTTCGGGCACAGTGTCCGGCGACCGCACCCGGCTCCGGCTCGATATTTCCTACGACGGCACCGATTTTTCCGGGTGGGCCCGCCAGCCTGGCCGGCGCACGGTCTGCGGCGAGATCGAAGAGAAGCTGTCTGCCATCGTCCGGGAGCCCGTACTCCTCACCGTCGCAGGTCGGACGGATGCCGGAGTGCACGCTTCGGGGCAGGTCGCGCATGTGGACGTGCCGACGGGGTCGCTTCCCGATGATCCATCACGCTGGATCCGTCGTCTGGCTCGTTTTCTTCCACGGGATGTCCGGGTAACCGGAATTTCGGAGGCGCCGGAGCATTTCGACGCGCGATTCTCCGCGGTCCGCCGTCACTACGAATACCGCATCACCACGGCGTGGTACGGGGCAGATCCGCTGCGTGCCCGCGACACCGTCTCCTGGCCGAAGACCGTCGATGTCGGGGCCATGCAGCGTGCCTCCCGATCCTTGCTGGGACTTCACGATTTCGCCGCCTTCTGCAAGCGGCGCGAGGGCGCGACGACGGTCCGCGAACTCCAGCGCTACGAGTGGACCCGGTCTGGTGACATCCTCACCGCGCAGGTGAGCGCCGACGCGTTCTGCTGGTCGATGGTCCGCAGTCTGGTCGGCGCCGCACTCGCAGTGGGGGAGGGGCGCCGGTCCGTGGAGTGGATGACGGCCCTGCTCGGCGAGCGCGAACGAGCGGCATCGGTGGCGGTGGCGCCGGCCCATGGCCTTTCGCTCGTCCGCGTCGACTACCCTGCCGACGAGGAACTCGCCGCACGGAACCGGGAGACGCGGGAGACACGCGGGCCGATCGAGCGAGGCTGCTGCGGTTGAAGAAGGGGAGCGCGAAGGTGATCGGACGACGGTGTGCGCTCACGGTGGCGATTGCGGTGGCTGCGGTTGCCACGACGGGCGGTCCCCATCCAGATATCGGCAGGGCCGACGAACTACCGTCCGCGGTTGTCGATGAAGTGGAATCCGGTGTGGCGACATTGGAACGCGTGGAGCGGCACTCCGACCGCGACTGGTCGCTGTTCGTCCGTTCCGAAGCGATGGGTCGCACCATCGAACTCCAGGTGATCCGCCCCGGCGACGTCACCGAGTCGCGCCCTGTCCTGTATCTGCTGAACGGCGCCGGTGGTGGCGCCGACGAGGCGACTTGGCGTAAACAGACCGATATCGTCGATTTCTTCGGTGACAAGAACGTCAACGTGGTGACGCCGATCGGCGGTGCATTCAGTTACTACACAGACTGGCTTTCCGACGATCCGGAACTCGGCCGCAACAAGTGGACGACGTTCCTCACCGAAGAAGCGCCGTCGATAGTCGACGCCGCGCTCGGTGCGAGCGGGAACAATGCGATTGCGGGTGTGTCGATGTCGGCTACATCTGCACTCGCGCTCGCAGAGCATGCGCCGGATCTGTACCAGGCCGTGGCATCTTACAGCGGTTGCGCCGAGACCGCGACGGACGTGGGCAGCCGTTACGTCGAGATGGTCGTGGGACTCGGTGGTGGTGACGCTGAGAACATGTGGGGACCGATCGGTGGTCCGTACTGGATGGAGCAGGATGTGATCCGCAATGCGGAGCGGCTGCGCGGCACGGCGGTGTTCGTGTCGTCCAGCGGAGGACTGCCCGGCTCACACGAGGCCCGCGCGTGGGAGGAACATGGACCCGCGGTGATGCCCGATGTAGCGCTGCTCGGGGTGATCGAGGCCGCGGTGAGCGGATGCACCGACCGGCTACGCACCGAGCTCGACGTGCTCGGCATCGAGGCGACCTATTCGACTCGTATCGAGGGCACCCACACGTGGGGGTACTGGGAAGATGCGCTGCACGAATCCTGGCCGCTGATGTCGGAGGCCATCGGAGCCTGACGAAGGCTTCGGACTGTGGACCATCGTTGGTCACGGGTGTCCGGCCGTGCACAGCGGCGTGCCACTCCTCGGAAGAGGTGACACGCCGCTGACCTGGTTAGAGCAGGATGCCCAGACCCGCAAGAAGGGCGAACAGGGTGGCGCCGAGCGAACCGAGAATCATGTTTCCTCCAGGTGTTGACGGCTTCGCATCCGGTCGGAGGCGAAGCGACCTTCGAGTCCTTCACAAGGGGAGAAGGACTCTACGGTCATTGGGCACATCGGCACCAGGGGCTCCTGTGTTACCACAGACCCCGTCCGTCCCTGTTCTCGTGATCCCGGACTTCGGCCGATCCAGGGGGCGGCCTCGGCCCCCAACCGAGGCCGCGGCCCAAATTCAGCTCGCCAGCGACCGCGCGATCACGAGTCGCTGGATCTGGTTCGTGCCCTCGAAGATCTGCGTGATCTTCGCGTCGCGCATGAACCGTTCGACGGGGAAATCGCGGGTGTAGCCGTACCCGCCGAGGACCTGCACGGCGTCGGTGGTGACCTTCATGGCGGCATCCGTGGCCACAAGCTTCGCGACGGAGGCTTGACGTGAATAACTCAGGCCCGCGTCTTTGCGTCGGGCAGCGTCGATATAGGTGGCGCGCGCGGAGTCGACGGCGGCAGCCATGTCGGCCAGGACGAAGCCGAGCCCCTGATGATCGATGATCGCCTTGCCGAAGGCCTTGCGTTCCTTTGCATATGCGGTTGCTTCGTCGAGCGCGGCCTGAGCGAGTCCGGTCGCGACAGCAGCGATACCGAGACGTCCGGAGTCGAGGGCACTGAACGCGATGGGAAGTCCGTGCCCTTCGGCGCCGATGCGGCGGTCGGCGGGAACGAAGGCATTGTCGTAGTGAGCTGAGGTGGTGGGGATCGCGTGCAGGCCCATCTTCTCTTCGGGCCTCCCGAAACTCAGGCCCTCGGTGCCGTCCGGGACGAGGAAGCACGAGATGCCCTTGCTGCCCGTAGCGGCGGTGCGCGCGAACAGCGTGTAGAAATCGGCCTTGCCGCCGTTCGTGATCCACGCCTTGGAACCGTTGATCCGATATCCGCCGTCGACGGCCTGTGCCCGGCATGTGAGTGCCGCTGCATCGGATCCGGCCTGAGGCTCGGACAGGCTGTAGGCGCCGATCGTCTCGCCGCCCAGCATGTCGGGTAGCCACCGGTTCCGCTGCTCGTCGGTGCCGTGCGTCGCGAGGGCGAAACACGACAGCCCGTGCACGCTCACCGCGACCGCGACGGCGGCCCAGCGCGCACCGAGTTCCTCGAGAACCTGCAGGTACACCTCGTATGGCTGGTTTCCCCCACCGAATTCTTCCGGGTAGGGGAGGCTGAGGAGCCCAGCGGCACCGAGCGCGGGGAACACGCCTTCGGGGAAAGTCTCATTGCGCTCGTGTTCGACGACGCGGGGTGCGAGCACGCTGTCGGCGACGTCGCGTGTGAGGTCGATCAGGTCGTGGGCCTCAGGGGTGGGCAGTAGGCGTTCGACGGTCACGGCAGAACTCCTCGACAGAAGGTGGATCCGAACAGTACTCACAAAGATACTGCAGTACTATATTGAGTATGGCACGATCAGCGGGACGGCGCACCACTGCACGGCAGGCGCAACTGTTCGACCAGCTTGTCGCGTTGTTCCTGGACGAGGGATTCGCGCACTTCACACTCGACGACATCGCAGCGCGACTGCGGTGTTCGAAATCGACCCTCTATGCTCTCGCCGAGAACAAGGACCGCCTCGTCTACGCCGCCGCCGTGCACTTCTTCCGCGGCGCAACCGAGCGCGTCGAAGCCGATGTCGCGGATGCCGTAGGTGCCGAGATGCGGATTCGCGCCTACCTCGAATCCGTGGGCAGGCAACTCGAGCCGGCATCGGCCCGCTTCATGGAGGACATCGCCGCGACACCGGTCGCGCGGGAGGTGTACGAGCGCAACACACGCCTCGCTGCGGACCGGGTCCGCGTGCTGATCTCGGACGGGGTCGCCGTCGGCGAACTGCGAGACGTGCATGCGGTGTTCGTCGCAGATGTCGTCGCGTCGGTCATGGTGCGCATCCAGCAGCGACAGGTGGCTGAGCAGACCGGGCTTGCGGACGCGCAGGCATACCGCGAACTCGCTGCCCTGCTCACGCACGGCCTCACGCCCTGAGGCGCTTACGATCACAGGCATGAATCCGAAGCGGCAGACACCGATTCGACTCGCGCTCATCGTGGCGAGTGTGCGTGAGGGAAGGGTTGCGCCCGTGGTGGCGAACTGGTTCGCCGAGACGGTGCGGCGCCGGTCGACGGCGGACGCTCGGGAGTTCGACGTCGACATCATCGACCTTGCCGAGACACCGCTGCCCCAGGATCTCTCGGGTGGTTCCGACGTCGAGGCGTTCACGCGTCGCATCGGCAAGGCAGAGGCATTCGTCGTGATCACGTCCGAGTACAACCACGGATACCCGGCAGCGCTGAAGACCGCGATCGACAGCGTCAAACACGAGTGGCGGGCAAAGCCGGTCGGGTTCGTGTCCTACGGCGGACTGTCCGGGGGGTTGCGTGCGGTCGAGCAACTTCGGCAGGTCGTCGTGGAGGTCCACATGGTGCCGGTGCGGGAGTCGGTGAGTTTCCCTCGTGTCAAGCACGCCTTCGATGCAGACGGCCGGACGCATGACGGGGCGGCCGTCGACTCGGCCGGACGCATGCTCCGGCAACTGGAGTGGTGGGCGCACGCGGTGAGGTGCGGCCGGGAGCGTCGTCCCTACCCGGGGTGAGGGGTCGGTCGACGGGCTCGAGCGACGCCTCTCGGGCTCACCGTGACGCGACGGACTCCGGAGTGCGGGGGCGTCCGATGTGCGCGGACTCGGCCGCGATGGTGACGAGCGTCAGCGTCATCCGCTTTCCGCGTGTGCTGAGCACAACCCGCTCGCCCGACCGGTTCGGCTGTACGAGGGCCACCGTGGGACGTTCCCGCGGCCACTGATCGGGATTCGCATGCACATGGATGGCGCCGGTGTGCGGTCGGGTCGTCGGCCGGACCCCGTCGAAGACGACGGTGTCGAACTCACGGTCGCCGGGATGCTCGCCGGCGATCCGCAGTCGATCCGGTGAAGCAGCACCGTTCAGCAGCGGCCGCCAGGCATCGGCGCGGTCGGTGTGGATCACCACGCGCGCACCGATCGCGACCGCGCGGAAGACGATCTGCTGGGCGAGATACAACTCGCCCGCGACATGGACCGAGCGTACTCCCGGGCCGGTGAGACGGACCGCGACCGCCCGACCCGACGCGTCCGATCCGATCAACTGCCCGCAGCCCGTGACAGGCAATGCCAATCCGTCGAGGTGGTCGCGGCTCATGCTGCGCAGATCGGTGAGGCGCTCGAGTCCGGTCGTCGCATACGGCAACGATGCGAGCAGCGCCTCACGCTCGCGTCCGTGGACGGTGCGCGCACCGGAGGTGACCGGGCCGTCGGGGGTGCGTGTCGCGTACCGGACGAGACCCCCGACGCGCGTCGTGCCGAAGGAGCCCGGACGTATGCGCACCGTCACCGTCGAGGACAGCGACGGGTGGGTCCAGATGTGGGCCAGGGTGCCCGCGTCGAGTCTGTGCGGATCGAGCACACCCCCGGTGCTGTACCCGACAGGGAGGCGGACATGACGCCAGGAGCGCTCCGCTACCAGCGGATCTGCGCCGTGCGTGATCCGGAGTGCAGCCGACCGGATCTCCTGGGCTGTCAGGATTCGGGCCGCGCAGCCGGAATCGCCGAGTGCTCGGACGACCCGCCGAGCCGACGCAGTGATCGTGCGGGTCGCGCCTTCGGTGCCGCCACCGCGTCGGTCCACCGCGTCGGGGCACGTCGATGCGTCGAGGCGTACTGCGAGCCATACCGTGCGCATCGCGGCCGCAGGCAGGGGCCCGATGAGTTGCGCATAAACCTGACCTGCGGGGGTCGCGTCCAGTATCCGCCGACCGTGGACGACGATATCGATCGCGTCGAGCGTCACGTCGTGGCGGCGCAGGCAGTCCGACAGGGCGCCCATGGGCAGCGTCTGCGATGAATCGACTCGATCCCGCCCCAGCTGTGTGATGACCCCTGCGGGAGCGAGTACTTCCACGACTGCCGTGACACATGTTCCGTCCCATCGCAAACCGACCGGGCGGCCGGACTGTTGCGCCGCATCGCGGATCTCTGCGGGGGAGTGCGCGCGCGGAAAACTGTGCCGCAGAAGCGTGTACGCCGCTGAGGTTGCGTCACGACCACGGATCCGAACGAGGAGAACTGCAGCGGTGGTGCCCGCTGCCGCCGGTGCGACCCACACGGGAGCGCCGGTCGCCGCCACTGCGATCCAGACCGACAGTGCAGCGCACTGTGCCACGACGAGCCGCGCGACGACCCGGGGTCGTTCGTCCGCGACGGACCTTTCTCGCATGACATCGGACACGGTTCGATCCACGACACTCCCCCCACCACCGATCGGGCAGGCATGTGGGTGCCGGCCCGAGCTTCCCAACGGGCAACTGTACTGTGTTGCGGCAGTGAGCGTGCCGCACGGGGGAGGACATATGGCATCGCAGCCCACCACTCGATGGCAGGTGAGTGGCTACCGATTTCTGATGAGACGGATGGAGCATGCGCTCGTTCGTCGCGACGTCCGTATGATCCACGACCCGATGCGGTCGCAGTCGCGGTCGCTCATGGTGGGGATGGTGGTCGCGTGCCTGGTCCTTGCCGGCTGCGCCGCATTGGCCTTGTTCCGGCCGCAGGACAAGATAGGCGACGCGACACTCGTGGTCGGCAGAGATTCCGGTGCGCTCTACGTCGCGATCGACGGAACATTCCATCCCGCGATGAATCTCGCATCCGCGCGGCTTGTGCTCGACGGCCCGGCCGAACCGGCCGTCGTGGCCGACGAGGAACTCGAAACTCGACCGAGGGGGCCGCTCGTCGGCATCCCCGGTGCGCCGTCGTCCCTCGCGTACGTCGAACACGACATGCCCTGGACGGTGTGCGACACGGTCGATGCGGGCGGGCGCCAGTCCGTCACCACCGCGGTGGCGGCCGGTATCCCCGAGTACTCCGGTGGCGGTGGGCCGCTGGACGACGACGAAGCGTTCTTGGTGACCTCCGAGGGTGAGTACCACGTCGTCTACGCGGGCGGACGCGCCGAGATCGACCCGCAGGATCGTGCCCTGACGCGGGTCCTGGGTATCGATGTCGGATCGGCCAGACCGGTCGGGTACGGGTTGCTTGCGGCGCTCCCCGAACTGCCGAAGCTCACCGCACCGGTGATTCCGGATGCGGGGAGCACACCGCGGGTGCCGATAGGGGATGCCCTCGTGGGATCGGTCGTCGGACTCGCAGATCCTGGAGGTCAGCGCTATTACGTCGTATTGAATGATGGGGTGCAGGAGGTGTCGAGCGCGACCGCGCAGATCATCCACGCATCGGATTCTCACGGCGTCGCAGAAATCCCGATCGTACCGCCCGACACCCTCAAGAATGCCCCGACAGTGCGTCACCTCGCGGTCGACACCTTCCCGGCTGTGGCACCCACGATCATCGACCCCGCGGACCGGCCTGTCGGATGCCTGACCTGGATACCTGACGCGGGGCCCGATGAACGACGGCGCTCGGAGCTGGTGCTGTCGGCGGGCAGTGTCCTGCCGATCGCCGCGGACGCGATCCCGGTGGCGCCGGCGCAGGCCGACGGGCCGGGACCGAACGTGGACATCGTTCACATTCCGCCGGGGCGAGGCGCATTCGTGCAGACGACCTCGATCGTGCCGGACAGCGAACGTCGGGGAGCGCTGTTCTACGTCGCGGACACCGGCGTCCGATACGGCATCGCCGATGCAGAGGCGGCCAAGGCACTCGGGTTCGAAGGAGAGCCGGCGCGAGCGCCGTGGCAGATCGTCGACCTGCTTGCCCCGGGGCCCTCGCTCGGACGTGCCGAAGCGCTACTCGCTCACGACGGCGTCGCCCCGGACCCTCGACCCGCGCCGCTCGGAACGGGTGAATGAGCGTCGCGTGCCTGTTCTGGCATGCTGTGCGTGCCGATACCGCGGAGGCGTGCGCGTTCCCGAAAGGGTAGGGCCGCAAGCAACGCGAGGACGAGCACAGCGAGGACAGTGGCGCCGGCGATCCACGCAACGTGTCGCGGGGTCAGGTCGGGAGGATCGGGAGGTGTGGGGCCGGCGATCTCCCTCGGGGGCGCCGGGACGCTTCGTTCGCCGGGCAAAGGTGCGGTGACCGCGGCCAACGGATCGACGACACCGTGCCCGACCCTGGGGTTCCAGCCTTCTGCGGGTGCGTGCGCGGTCGATTCGATGCGTTCCATCACCGCGCGCGCGTCGAGGTGGGGGTGGTGGGCTCTCACCAGCGCGACCGTCGCAGAGACCAGTGGCGCCGAGAAGCTCGTTCCGGCAATCGGTACGGGACTTTCGGCACCGGGGTACGCGTTGACGAGACCGTCGGAGAACGGGTCGAGAGAGACGATGCCGCTGCCGGGGGCCGCAACATCGACCCAGGGACCGGGAACACTGTAGGCGGACGGTGTGCCGTCGGCCTCGACCGAGCCGACTGTGAGCACATAGTCGTCGTACCAGGCGGGGGAGGCGATAGTTGTGATCGAATCCCAAGGATCAGCATGCGGATCGAGCGGATTCGCGGCCGGAGGATTCGATGCCCGGCACATTTCGATGTTGCCGGCGGCCGCGACCACCACCGCGTCTTCGACGTCGGTGGCGTACTGGACTGCCGCGCCGAGCGCGCCGTCGGCGATCCCGTCGCTGGCGAGCGCGCACGCGACCTCGGAGATGTTGATGACGCTCGCTCCGAGATCCGCGGCGCGGCGCACCGCCGATGCCAGGGTGCGTACATCTCCGTAACCAGGCGAGTTCTGTGCCGCCTCCTCGTCTCTTACGGAGCGGTCGGAGTAGTTACGGCTGGATTGACGGATGGCGATCACCTCGACGTCGGGCGCACCACCCGCGAATCCTGAACCCTCGACCGGTTGCGCCGCGATGAGACCGGCGACGAGTGTTCCGTGCGCGTCGCAGTCCACCGTGCCGTCGTCGGTTGCCACGTAATCGCCGCCCGGGGTGACGCGGGGAAGCCGTGGATGCGGGTTCACCCCGGTGTCGATCACCGCGACGACCTGGCCGGCGCCGCGCGTCAGCGGCCACACCCGCTCGAAGTCCATGACGCGTTGTGCGAGGGGCCGTTGCGGGCTGTCGGCGACGGTGTGGCCCCGCGTACACAGGTTTCGCTGTTCGGTCGGTTCCGGGGCAGCGGGTTCGCCTCCTGCGGGCAGCAGTCCACTGTCGGGAACCGGCGGATCCGCATGGGCCGGACCCACCATCGCGACGGTGGTGATCGTGACGATCAGGCCGGCGACGAGCGCGGTAGGGGCGAGCCGGCGACGATGCGTCACCCGCGTGTCGCGGAGAGGAGTCACAACCCACGGACCGCGGAGTAGAGGCCGGCGACCCAGCATGCCAGCGGCACGATCGTGGCAATGACGGCGTACTCGGTGAGTTCGCTGATCCGGCGCTGCACCGGTGTGAAGGTGCGCCGCGGCACGACGATCCCGAGAATCAGGGCACCGACGAACACTACGACAGTGACTCCGAAGAGTGCTTGCGGAGCAACGGTTCCGGAGAGTGCGGCCCCGACGACCAGACCCAGGACGAGGACCGCACCACCGACGATCATCGGAGCCGCCTGCTCGGCCCCGATATACGTGCGACCCCGGAACATCAGAACGATTCCTGTTGCCACGGCCAATGCGACCCCGGGCCAGGAGACACCGGTATCCGATGCCGGCCACGCCGCGCACCACCCACCTGCCGTTGCGAGCACGACCACTGCGTACACCCAACCGGTCAGGTGCGCCCGGGCGCGTGCGGTTTTCGCCTCGAGTTCCTCGAAGGTGGGCGGCGGGTTCTCGTCGTCCGGATCGGGAACCACGGGGTCCAGGGAGGTTCCGGGTGCGGGAACCGGAGGAAGGGGAAGTCGGGCGAGGAGCGTGGCAGCACGGGCGGCGAATGTCACCAGCAGCAGCGCGGTCACGACGACCCCGGCGCCGAGCGCCTGAACAGGCACGTCGGTGGCGGTACCGGCGATCAGTGCGATCGTCGAGATCGTCGAGATCGTCGGGATCGCGGTGAACGTTGCGAGTCCGACCGTCGTGACACCCACCGTGATCACACTGACCGCGCCGGTCAGGATTGTCGCCAACAGCAGGTGTGGCGCACCGAAGGCGCCTGGTACCAGAAGCATTCCGGTGACGAAGGAGACCGGCACCGCGCAGACCGCGAGTAGCAGCCCGGTCGGCCGGTCGCGGTAGATCCGTGCGATGACGGCAGCCGCGGTCACCAGCAGCAGCGTCAGCGCTGCGGTAGCGATCCCGGCGACGAGCCGCTCACCACCGGAAGACGGCAGCAACAGCAACGACGCAGACCCGATCGTGATCGCAGTCGACGCGATTGCGGCACCGACCATGCTCGCGGTGCGATCGGACCAGCGGCGTAGCCGGTCGCGGCCCGCCACGGCCACGTTGTACATCACGTCGTCGAACAGCGGGGGAGACGGTGGCGACGAAGCTTCTTCGAGGACGAGCACCTCGCCGTCGCGGATCCCGAGCTCGTCGAGACTCAACGCGCCTGCGAGCGGAGCCTGACCGATCCGTGCCAGGGTCCATGCCTCCGGCTCGACCCGTTCCGGGGTGACGTCGAACTCGTTGTCAGGGCGATGAGCGGCCACGAGATCGACGATTCCCGCGAGCAGCAGGGCAACCGGAACGCCCAGTGGTAGCGCGAGATCGACTTCGGAGTGTTTGGTGAGCACGGTGATACGGCACAGTTCCGGTGCTGCTACCACACCGGGTATGTTCGGGCTCGTCGGTGCGACCGTCATCGAACTGTTTCCCCCTGTCGTTCGTGTGCCGGTCCGGCGACAGAAGGTGGCGCGGACCTTTCGACGACGCAGACCTTACGACATGGTCGGGACAGGCCGACAGCATCGTCGTGGATGCCGGTGTCGCGCCGGTGCGCTACTCTTCCACGACCGTGGGGAGGGCCGCCGTCGGCGGTCGGTGTGTACGGGGGGTGGGGAACTTGAGCACTGTACGGTTCGCGCGCCGAGCGCGTCGTGATGCACCGCGCGCACCCGGCGGTGAAGTGAGTCTGCAGGCACCGCCCGATATTCCGAGACCGACACCGGGCAATCTCCTCATGAAGCTGTTGCCGCTGGTGATGGTCGCGGCGATGATCGGCATGGTCGCGCTCATGTTCGGTTCCGGTATGGCACGGAGCCCCATGGCCCTGATCTTTCCGCTGATGATGATGGTGTCGATGATCGGCATGCTCGCCAACAGCGGTCGCGGCGGAGGTGCGAAAACCGCCGAGGCGAACGAGGATCGCAAGGACTACCTGCGCTATCTCGACACCCTGCGCCGCGACGTCGCCGAGACCGGTTCGGCACAGCGGCGAGCTCTCGAGTGGACCCACCCGGATCCGGCGCTGTTGTGGACGCTCGTCGGGACCGTCCGGATGTGGGAACGCCGCACGTCCGACGCCGACTTCTGTCACGTGCGGGTGGGCCGGGGCGGACAGCGTCTCGCCACGAAACTGATCGCTCCCGAAACCGGTCCGGTCGAAGATCTCGAACCCGTCGCTGCGGTATCGTTGCGCCGCTTCGTGCGCGCGCACTCGGTGGTACCCGCACTCCCGACCGCCGTATCCCTACGGGGCTTCGCGTCGGTAGGTATCGGCGGCGACCGCGAGGCAGCACAGCGATTGGCCCGGGCGATGCTGGCGCAGTTGTGTACCTTCCACGCACCCGACGTACTCCAGGTCGCGGTGGTCTGCGGACCGGACACCGCTGCGGGCTGGGAGTGGGTCAAGTGGCTCCCTCACGCTCAGCATCCGGAAGCGCGCGACGGCGCAGGGAGCGCGCGCATGGTGTTCGGTTCCGTCCTCGAACTCGAGACGGTTCTCGGCGTGCACCTGTCCGCACGCGGACGTTTCGTCCGCAACTCCCCCGCCGTCGACGGAGTTCCGCACTTGTTGATCGTCATCGACGGTGGGGTTTCCGGATCGGGGTCGGGGATCCTCGACGACGGGCTCGACGCGGTGACCCTGCTCGACCTCTCCGCGTTCGCCCCGAAGCTCGCAGCTCTTCGTGGATTGCAGCTCGTCGCGGAGAACGGCCGGCTCGGCGCGAAGACTGGCAGCTCGGTGGAGACTTTTGCGGAAGCCGACGGGATCAGCGCCCCGCAATCGCAGGCCCTGGCACGACGACTGGCCCCCTACCGGGCCGCAACCCAGCTCGCAACGGACGACGGTGCCGACGACGGCAGCATCGAGAACTGGCAGGACTTGCTCGGACTCGGCGACATTGCACGACTCGATCCGCAGCAGGCATGGGCGCCACGATTCGGTCGGGACAGGCTGCGGGTTCCGATCGGAATCGGTACGGACGGTGCGCCGGTCGAGATCGACCTGAAGGAGTCTGCGGAGAACGGCATGGGACCTCACGGTCTGTGCATCGGCGCTACGGGTTCGGGCAAGAGCGAGTTCCTGCGGACCCTGGTGCTCGGTCTCGTCGCGACACATTCACCCGACGCGCTCAATCTGGTGCTCGTCGACTTCAAGGGCGGCGCGACGTTCCTCGGGCTCGATCGGAGTCCTCACGTTGCAGCGATCATCACCAACCTCGCTGACGAGCTCGCCATGGTCGAACGGATGAAAGATGCACTCGAGGGCGAGATGACCCGTCGGCAGGAGTTGCTGCGTGCAGCCGGCAACTTCGCGAATGTCGGTGACTACGAGAAAGCGCGGACCGCGGGTGCACCGCTGGCGCCGTTGCCGGCGCTGTTCATCGTCGTCGACGAGTTCTCGGAGCTGCTGTCTCAGCAGCCCGAATTTGCCGATCTCTTTGCGGCGATCGGTCGTCTCGGCAGGTCGCTGCACATGCATCTGCTGTTGGCGAGCCAGCGCCTCGACGAAGGGAAGCTGCGCGGCCTCGACAGTCATCTGTCCTACCGGATCGGGTTGAAGACGTTCTCCGCGAACGAATCCCGGAGTGTGCTCGGTGTACCGGACGCCTACAACTTGCCACCCACGCCGGGGGCCGGCTACCTCAAGTGTGATTCGGCCGAGATCGTGCGCTTCGATGCGGCGTATGTGTCGGGGCCGTACGAGCCCGGCCGCCCGGCGCGCCGGACCCGGACGATGACCACCGGGACACCGGGCCCCCGTGTGTTCACGGCACGGGATGTACCTGTCGATCGCGGTGTTCCTCTGCCGGTGCCTGCGGTCGGCGATCCGCCTCCGGACACCGGCGCTCCGTCCGACGGCGGTCGCAGTGTCCTCGACGTCGTGGTCAGCAGGGTCTGCGGGCACGGCACCCCCGCTCACGAGGTGTGGCTGCCGCCGTTCGACGAGTCCCCGAGCCTGGACAGGGTGTTGTCGCACTCGCTTCTCACCGGAGATCTGCTGCGGCAGTCCACCTTGCGAACCACGATCGGGATGGTGGACCGGCCCTTCGAACAGCGTCGGGATCCACTCGTCGTCGATCTGTCGGGAGCTGCCGGCAATGCCATCGTGGTCGGGGGTCCGCAGTCGGGTAAATCGACGTTGCTGCGTACCTTGATCATGTCGATGGCGGCTACTCATACGGCCGAACAGGTGCAGTTCTACTGCCTCGATTTCGGTGGCGGCACATTCGCCGGCCTCGCAGGACTCCCACACGTCGGCTCCGTGGCGAACCGCCTCTCGGCCGACCGGGTGCGCCGCACCGTCGCGGAACTCATGGGCTTGCTGCGTCGGAGAGAGCAGCAGTTCGCCGAATGGGGCATCGAGTCCATGTCGGCGCTGCGACGCATGCGAGCCGACCGAGCGCAACATGTCTCGGCAGATCCGTTCGGCGACGTCTTCCTCGTGGTCGACGGCTGGCCGAGCATCCGGGAGGATTTCGAACCACTCGAGCAGAGCATCGGTGTGTTGGCATCACGCGGGTTGTCGTACGGAATTCATGTCGTGATCAGCGCACCGCGGTGGTGGGATGTCCGCCCGGCACTACGCGACCACCTCGGAACTCGCCTCGAACTCCGTCTCGGGGACCCTGCCGATTCGGAATACGGGCGCAAGAAGGCGGCGCTGGTGCCCGAGGGCAGGCCAGGCCGGGGAATCGACCGTGACGGACTCCACGTACTGGCGGCGCTGCCACGGGTGGACGGCAGCTCCGATGTCGAGGATCTCGGCGAGGGGGTGGCCGCGGCGGTCGCCGCGATCACGGCGGCAACCCCGGGCGGCCGCGCGCCCGAAGTCCGAATGCTCCCCGAGGAAATAGACCGGGCGGCTGTTCTCTCTGCACTTCCCGACGGATGGCCGGTCCCGGTGAGCGCACCGGTCGGGCACCGGCTTCGCGTACCGATCGGGATCGACGAAGCGGAACTCGCGCCGGTGACCCTCGACTTCGCCGACAGCCCCCACCTGCTCGTGTTCGGCGATTCCGGGTGTGGGAAGACGGCGTTGCTTCGCGGGATCTGCCGGAGTCTCATGGAGTCGAACACGGGCGCTCAAGCGCGGATCATCATGGGCGACTATCGGCGGACGATGCTCGGGGTCGTCGAAGGCGACCATCTCGGCGGTTACGCGCCGGGTACCTCCGTGTTGTCGGCGATGGCGACCGAACTCGCTGCGGTCTTCGAACGCCGGCTTCCGGATGCCGACACCACGCAACAGCAATTGCGTGACCGTTCGTGGTGGACCGGCCCTGAAGTGTTCGTCATCGTCGACGACTACGACCTGGTCGCGTCATCGGGTCAGAATCCGCTGACGCCGCTGCTCGAGTATCTGCCGCAGGCGAAGGACATCGGTCTGCACCTGGTCGTCGCCCGGCGCGCGGGTGGGGCGAGCCGCGCACTGTACGAACCGATCATTGCGCGGTTGCGTGAGCTTTCCACCCCGGGCCTTGTCATGAGTGGCAGTCGTGACGAAGGCGCGCTCGTCGGAACGGCAAGACCCGGACCGATGCCGCCCGGTCGCGGAATTCTCGTGCGACGCAACGGTAACGAACTCATCCAGACCGCATGGCTGCAACCGTCGTGAACACGGATGTGCTGGGTCTCCACGTCGGCACCAGCAGCCTGTATGCGTGCTGGGCCGCGAACACCCGACACGTACCGGCCGTTGCCGCGAGGCTGGGCGACGGATGGGTCTTCGGAGATGCGGCGGCTGTCCTCGAGACGACCGACGTCCTCGAGAGGGCCGAGGTGCTCGCCGACGACCGGGGGGAAGACCTCGCCGAGTTGCTGACCGGCCTGGTGCGGTACGCCGCTGCCGCCGTCGGCGCACCCCCGACCGCAGGGACCGTCGTCGCGGTGCATCCAACCAAGTGGAGCGCGCGGCGGCGCGACGCGTTGTACACCGCCGCTCGGAATGTCGGGCGCAATGCGGAACTGGTTCCGGCGGCGGTCGCTGCGTGCGCCGCAGTCCGAGTGGAAACGAATGAGCGGTGTGTGACGCTCGAGGTCACGCGAGGCGGGGTCACCGCGGCTGCACTCGAACCGATGCGCGGTGAACGGGTCGTCATCGACCGCGTTGCCAGGGATGCGGACCTGCAGGCCGATGCGATGGATTCCGGCGATGGTGCGATACGCCTCAGGTCTCTGATCGAATCGGTCTTCGGGCGGGTCGATCCGGATGTACTGCTGGTGATGGGGATTCCGGGTGAGCCTGCTGGAGTCGAACTGTGTGGGCGGTTGGGCGAGCGGATCGGACGTGGGATCCGGGTCGTTCCGGTTGCAGCCTCGGAGATGCTCGCCTCGATCACGGAGATGGTCGAGCCGTCTGCGGCGTTGTCGGCAGCGCAGTGGCTACAGGATGTCCGCGCGCCCATGCCCGAACCGTCACGTACACCCCACTTCGGGTGGGTTGCCGCGGGAGTACTCACCATGGTCGTCGTGGGTGCCGCGATGATGTTCCGGTCGGGCGGTGAAAGCACCCACGAGATCGTCGCGGGCAACGGCCCTGGCCGCGAGGAGCCCGTCCGGGCAGAAGTGCCCGGCGACGCATCCGTCGCGGACTCGCCGGATCCGGAGGCACCCGATTTCGCCACGTTCGATCTCGGTCCCGTACGCCTGGATCTCCCGTCGTATTGGCAGGTACGCGATGCCGACGGGCAGGGTTCGGGAAGGGTTGAGCTGTTGCCGGATTCGGGTCCCGACCGCAGGATCGTGGTCGTGTACTCGAACCTGGCGGAAGGGATGGATTCGGAGGCAGTGGCGAGGAGTCTTGCGGCGCGCGCGTCGGCGCGCAGTGGCGTCATCCGCGATGTGCAGTCGGACGCGCGCTTCGGTGATCGCGCTGTCATCTCCTATGTCGAGGTACCCGACGAGTTCTCCACGGTGAGATGGTCGGTTGTCGTCGCGCCGGGCCTGCAGGTTTCTGTCGGATGTCAGTTCCTTTCCGACGAATGGACCGGAATCAGGCGTGAGTGCGAGCAGGCTGTCCAGACCGTGGAGCCGGCGTGAGGCCGGGTGCAGCGGGGATCGTTCGTGGTGCCGCGCCGACGTACATGTGATGCTTCCTGTGTGGACGTAGCAAGCGGTTCGCCCGGTATGTTTACCAGCGTGGAGGCTGATGTTGCAGTGTTGTCGTTCGAATCGACGGTGCCTCGTCGATATGTTCACCGCCAGTCCGTATCGGAAGTGTTCCTCACTGATTGCGTCACCGGTCCGGACCCCGATCGGTTCGTTCTGGGTGCGCAGTGGCCACGTGTCCACGGCTTCTACCGGGGGAGAGCCGGCCGGTACGACCCGATGCTCCTCGCGGAGACTCTGCGTCAGAGCGTGATCTACTTGGCGCACACCCGCTACCGGGTCTCGCTCGGTCAGCATTTCGTCATGCAGACGATCGACGTCACCGCTGAGCTGGATCGGCTCCGGATCGGTGAGGGCGCCGCCGAGGTGGCTGTCACGGTCGTCGTGTCGGACATCCAGTTGCGTGGCTCGCAGATCACCGGTTTGAGTGCGGCGTTGACGTTCGAGGTCGCGGGTCGTCGTGTCGGATCTGGCTACGGTCGGGCAGCGGTGCTCACCGCTGCGGAGTACGACACCGCTCGGTGGGGTGCAGCCGGGCCGCGGGCGATCGGGTCCGTGCCCGATGGTGTGCGCCTCGATCCGGCTGAGGTAGGGATACCCGGCGACGGGGACGTTGTGATCGGAGCAACAGTACGTCGCGGGCGCTGGCAGGTGCTGCCCGATCTGTCCCATCCGGTGTTGTTCGATCATCCGTCCGACCATCTGCCGGGCATGCTCATGCTCGAGGCGGCACGTCAGGCGTCGCGAGCGGAACTCGGGCTTCCGGATGCGGATCTGATGTCGATGAGCGTGCAGTTCCATCGGTTCGCGGAACTGGACTGTCGAGCCGAGATGGTGGTCTCGGGTATCGACGGTGAGCTCGGGCACGTGCACGTCGTACTCGAGCAGCACGGCGCATCGATGGCTTCAGCAACCCTGATGTTGGCGTCTGATGTCGGCGCAGGACTCGTGTCCGGACACCGCCCCGGTGAGTAGGGCGGTGTCAGGCCAGCGCTGGATCGCGGGTCCAGCGTGCGTGACGGACCTTGTCGCTGTCGGCGCGGCGGGCGGGTGTCACGATGCCCGGCAACAGGAACTGCCACATCTCGTCGATGCGCTGCTCGAGATCGGCACGCCGATCGAGCACATTCGACACCGTCTGCACCCCGGTGAACGCGGAGATCACGAACCGGGCCAGCGTGGGTGGTTCGATGGTGGGAAGAAGGTCTCCCTCGGCGATCGCAGTCTCGGCGAGGTGCCGGCAGGCTTCGATCCAGTCCTGGTACGGCCCCGGCTTGCCCGGAGTGGCGCCCGCGCTGAATTCGAGGGTCAGCCGGATTCCTGCCCGGACGATCGGATCCTCGATGATCTGCCTGCCCATTTCGTGGCACAGCATGACGATCTGTTCGAGTGCCGGGGTATCGGTGGTGGCGATGGCCTCCACAGTGGCGATGGAAATGGCGTGTTGCTGATCCACCACTGCTTGCGCGAGGTCGTCCTTCGATTTGAAGTGGAAGTACAAAGCGCCCTTGGTGAGGCCACTGCTGGCTTCGACGATCTCCCCGAGGCTGGCACGCTCGAACCCCAGACGATCGAATGTGGCCGCGGCTGCGCTGATGATCTGTTGCCGGGTCGCTACCGCGCGGGCTTGCTTTGCCACGCCATGTGTCCCTTTCTCGATGATGTCCCGAAAGGAGAGTCGTGACGAACCCTGACAATCATCCTCCCCCGAAGCGCACCGTACCAGCCGACCCGGATGAGACCGTAGGCCATGTATCGACGAAGCGTGTCGCGGTGGTGGGCTCGAGCGGCTTCCTCGGTGGGGCGGTGCTCGATGCGCTACTGAGCCGGGGCATCACGTGCACCGCGATAGCACGGCGTCCCCCCTCGTCTACCGGTCCGTCGATGCGGGTCGTGGCCGCAGACCTGCTCGACCCCGCAGCCCTGACCAGCGCTCTTGCCGGTGTCGACGCGATCGTGCATGCCGCATCATATACCGGCTCCGACAAGGACTTGTGCGAGCAGATCAACGTTCTCGGTACCCGGAATCTGCTGGCGGCGGCAGCCGAGCACGGCATCGGTCAGATCGTCTACCTCAGCACCATCGGTGTCTACGGTCCCGGTCCGCACCGGAACGTCGCCGAGGGGGATCTTGCACCGAACCCGGTCACGGCGCTGAGCGCGAGTCGTCTCGCCGCCGAGAACCTTGTGCGTGCGCACGGCGGGCTCGTGTTGCGTCCCGGATTCGTCCACGGCCCGCAGGACCGGTGGTTTCTGCCCGGGCTTGCTCATATTGTGTCCACCCTCGGGGTGTGGATCGACGAGGGTGCTGCCCGGCAATCGGTGATCTCTCACCGTGATGTCGGCCGGCTCACCGCGGTCCTTGCAGCGCGCACTCTCCCGGACGAGTTGCGTTCCGGCATATTCCATCTCGCCGACCCGACTCCGGTCAGCGTCAACGATCTCGTCCACACCGCCGCTTCGCACGGGCTGCTCGCGGTGCCGACCAGCTCGGTCGACTACGAGGAGGCGCTGCGCCGAGGCCGACAGCGAGGGCTTTCGGAGCGTCACATCGACCTGGTCGGGCACGATCACCACTACGCCAGCGCCCGTATCTGGGCACATGTCGCGCTGGAGGTATCTGCGTAGCTGAGAATGCGGTATTCTCTACCCACCGAGCAATACCGGTTGATTGGTATCGTTTGCCGGGGAGGGCATCGATGCGTAGCGACACCGCCGTGTTCGAACGCATCGACGGGTAGGGGGGGGTGACGGCGGAGTGGCCGGTGATGGTGAGGCTTGATCGGGGGGTCCTCACCATCACCGGCCCGGCGGGTTCCGTCGGCCTACCGCGCCGACGGAACCGCGGTCGCCCGCGCGCAGGGGGGAGGGGCGCGGGCCGGCCCCCAGTCGGGGGGAGCGGGGGCCGACTACATCTTATTGGAGATCGTCACTCGCGAGAGACCGGGGCATGTCGTGCACCGACCGGTCAGTGTCTTCCGCGCTTCAGTTTCCTGCGCTGAGATCCGATCGCGTCGACCACCTACTGTCGTCGCTTCCGCTCGCTTCGGCATCCCATCCCCATTCGGTATCAATACGTACCGATCTTCCGGTGCCCGCGAATCTGGTGCCCTCGAAAAAACTTCGAACCAATTCGGATCGAGTGGAACCGATCCGATGCGGGCTGCGTCGAACCAGATGTAGGGGCGACACGGTCGGACCAACGGGGGCCGAACGAACCGTGACGCAGACCAATGGAGGGGTACACGATGAGTGAGGGCGAAGCAGGTAGCGGGGGAGGCCTCACAGCCGACACCGCCGTCATGGCAGTGACGGCGACGAAGCTGGACGGGTCGCGCATTGTTCTCGAGCGCGCGGTGCAGGCGCTCGGCGGCAGGGTCGCGGCTTCCGGGGCCGATTGGGAAGGCGATGCGAAGAGAGAGTTCGACAGGCTCATGGAGCGCTGGAACTACAACGCAAGGAAACTGGACAACGCCCTCCTCGAGATCGTCGAACTTGTCCGCAAGGGCGGTGATGGCTACACCGAGCAGGAGGAGACGAACGTCAACGCGATCGCCAAGGTCGCCGGGGACAGCGGCTCCTACCTCAAAGGCTCCTTCTGATCGACGTGCTCGAGCCGGCTCAGCGCTCGGGTGCACTCACGGCTGAATACCCGACTCAGGTCGGCAACCAATCACAGACGAGGAGTACGTACATGGCCGAAGGGCAGATCAGTTACAGGGCCGAAGGGATCTCCGACCTTCGGACCGGAATGACCGGAGTGGGCAGTGAGATATCCGGCATGCTCGACGATATCGCGAAACAGGTGGAGCCCCTGGGCGCGACCTGGACGGGTGGAGCTGCCGAGGCATACCTGGATTGCCAGCGGCGCTGGAACCAGGCGGTCGATGGCCTGAACCAGGTGCTGACCGAGGTCGGCTTCGTCGTGGGGAAGGGCAGCGAGAACATGGAGAGCACCAACCACAGGATCATGAAGACATTCACCACGATGTGAGATCCGCAGGCAGGTGAGCGGAACAGCGCACCGCACGCTGTCCCGGTGGTGGAGAGGCCGCCGGGGCAGCGAGTGTTCCGGTAGCGAGACGGTTGCGTTTTGACCCCGTCGCCGCCGGGCGGGTATCGTGTGGCGCGGCGTGTCGCACGCTGCTGTCGCCATGTGCGCGGCAAGCGTCGTCTCTCGGGTCTCAACTGGCCGCCGAGGACGACTATGCGCGGCGCGCGGGCCAGCAGCGAAACGATAGACGAGGAAGATCTGTGTCTACGTACACACCGAAAGCCGGCGACGTGACCCATCAGTGGCACGTCATCGACGCCACCGACGTGGTGCTCGGCCGCCTCGCGGTGCAGGCAGCAAGCCTGCTTCGCGGCAAGCACAAGCCCACCTTTGCCCCGCATGTCGACGGTGGTGACTTCGTCGTCATCATCAACGCCGACAAGGTCGCCATCTCCGGCAACAAGCGTGAGGGCAAGTTCCTCTACAGCCACTCCGGTCACCCGGGTGGTCTCCGTGCTCGTTCCGTGGGCGAGGTTCTCGAGAAGAACCCCGACCGTCTCGTGGAGAAGGCCGTCACCGGCATGCTCCCGAAGAACAAGCTCGGCCGCGCCATCGCCAAGAAGCTGAAGGTGTACGCGGGCCCGAACCACCCCCACGCCGCGCAGCAGCCGGTGCCGTTCGAGATCAAGCAGGTGGCCCAGTGACGGCGCCGGAGGAGCAGAACGTGAACCCCGAAGAGTACGCCGACAACGTCGAGGTTGCCGCGGACGAATACGTGGCCGAGGAGGTTGCCGCCGAGTTCGTCGAGGCACCTGTCGAGCCGATGGTGTTCGATCGCCCGATCCAGACCGTCGGTCGCCGCAAGGAGGCAGTCGCTCGCGTCCGCCTCGTGCCGGGCACCGGCAAGTTCGTGCTCAACGGCCGCACCATCGAGGACTACTTCCCGAACAAGGTGCACCAGCAGCTCGTGAAGTCGCCGCTGGTGACCGTCGAACGCAGCGAGTCGTTCGACATCCACGCGCGCCTGCACGGTGGCGGACCGTCCGGCCAGGCCGGCGCTCTGCGTCTCGCCATTGCACGTGCGCTGATCGAGGTCACCCCCGAGGATCGCCCGTCGCTCAAGCGCGCCGGCTTCCTCACGCGTGACCCGCGTGCGACCGAGCGTAAGAAGTACGGTCTCAAGAAGGCACGTAAGGCGCCTCAGTACTCCAAGCGCTGATGTGTCGCCGACGCTGACCTCGTCAGCCTCGGCACCTGTTCGACCACGAGAGCAGGCGTCGGTAGAGAATTACTACCGGCGCCTGCTTTCTTCGTGCATTCTGACCTCGGTGACAGTGCTCGTGGCGGTCTGTCTTCGAAAACTCGACGTGAAGGACGTATGTATGGCCCGGTTGTTCGGCACGGACGGGGTTCGCGGGATGGCGAACAGCGGACTGACGGTGGAATTGGCGATGCAGCTCGCAGGCGCCGCAGCGACCGTGCTTGCACCCGGGCGAAGCGGTGGCCGTCCGGTGGCAGTGGTAGGTCGCGATCCGCGTGCCAGCGGTGAGATGCTCGAAGCCGCCGTCACGGCGGGGCTTGCCGCGGCGGGCGTCGACGTCGTGTCGGTCGGTGTGCTACCCACTCCTGCGGTCGCATACCTCACCGGTGAGTATGCCGCTGATCTCGGTGTGATGATCTCGGCGTCGCACAACCCCATGCCGGACAACGGAATCAAGATTTTCGCTGCGGGCGGTCACAAGCTCGACGATGCGGCTGAGGATCAGATCGAGACGGCACTGCACAACGGAGTGACTCCAGCGCGGCCCACCGGAGCAGCAGTCGGCAGGGTCCGGATTGCGCACGACGCCGCAGATCGTTATCTGGCGCACCTCGCGAGCGCGACGAGCGTGTCGCTCGACGGCATCACAGTCGTTGTGGACTGCGCGCACGGCGCAGCGTCGTACGTCGGTCCTGTCGCCTATACCGCAGCCGGCGCCACGGTGATTGCGGTCAGCGCACAGCCGGACGGACTCAACATCAACGACCGCTGCGGGTCGACGCATCTCGATTCCCTGCAAAAAGCCGTGATCGAGCACGGTGCCGACCTCGGACTCGGCCACGACGGCGATGCGGACCGCTGCCTCGCGGTCGATGCCGCCGGCGCGATTGTCGACGGCGACGCGATCATGGCGGTGCTCGCACAGAGCATGCGAGACCGCGGCGAGCTGCATGAAGACACCCTCGTCGCGACCGTCATGAGCAATCTGGGCCTGCATCTGGCGATGCGAAAGTCCGGCATCGAGGTCGTGACCGTCGGAGTCGGTGACCGGTACGTGCTCGAGGAATTGCGTCGCGGCGGATTCTCTCTCGGAGGTGAGCAATCCGGGCACATCGTCTTTCCCGCGCACGGCACGACCGGTGACGGCGTCCTGACCGGGCTGCGATTGATGGAACGGATCGCTGCGACCGGAACGCCGTTGGCCGACCTGGCCGCGGTCATGCGCTCGCTCCCGCAGGTTCTCGTCAACGTGCCGGTCACCGACAAGACCGCGGTCGCTGCAAGCCGTTCGGTTGCGGAGGCTGTAGCGGAAGCCGAACGGGAACTCGGCGACACCGGACGAGTACTGCTGCGCCCGTCCGGCACCGAACAACTCGTGCGCGTCATGGTGGAGGCGGCGGAGGACACCCACGCACGGGCGATTGCCGATCGTCTTGCCAAGGTCGTCGCCGGCATCTGAAATTGATCCCCGTCCTCGGCGAGGCGAACATTCTCGAGCCGGCGGGGAACCGGATCGCCGCGCGCTGCGTCCAACTCTGTGACGGTGTCGAACTCTGTGACGGTGTCGACCGGAACGTGAAGGGGGCGGACGTGGAGCCACGATCCGATTTGTTTTTCGACGACACAGCGGTACGGGCGGTCGCTTCGACGGTGACCGGTTCCGCGGAAGCTGCAGACCGGGCATGTCGCCGTGCCCTCGGCACCCTGGAATTCGGGCCCCGGTGCGCGGGGGAAAAGTATCGAATGCGTGGGGTTGCCATCGAAGACGGATATGGACGCCTGCGGCGTGCCCTGGACGAATGGACCGCGACGACCAACCGGTATTCCGACGCCGCAGCAGCCGCAGCGGACGGGTACCAGGACCAGGAGCGGGCCACGGTCGAGTCTCTGCGCAACACCCGGACGGACCTCGCTCGGTGAGTTCACCGAGCGTAGATCTGGTCGAGGCACTCGATGCCGGTGCACGCGGTCTGGGCTTCTTCGCCGACTACCTTCCGCGGGCCCACCGGGTGGGTATCGCCGGGCGAGTCACCGTCGACGGTTTGCGCGGCCGCTACGACGAGCAGAACGGGCTCGACACGTCGGTACTCGCCGATGACGCGGCAGTGCTGACCCGGCTCGTGTCCGACCTGGAGGACCGAGTCGAGGAGCAGGCGGACGGGGTACGTGCTCTGCACTCCGCGTGGCGTGGCGACGCCGGTGACCTGGCCCGCGACGACCTGGATCGAGCTGTGCAGCGCGGTGCGATGCTGTCCGGTGTGGTGAAGGCGCTGGCGCGGGCATGTGCGGGCGCCGTCGACGGTATCACTCGGGCGGTGCACGAGAAGTCGTATGCGATCGGACAGTTCGCGAACGCGACGGTGCACGGCCGGACCCCCGACGACATCGACATGATCATCGCGGGAGCGCGCGGCGACGCCGGCGGCCCCACCGTCGAACGGGTGGCACTGTGGAATGAGGAGCGCGGGGGGAATGAGGCTCCCGGCGCGCCCGTGACGGTGCGGGACGTTGCCGGGCAGGACGGCGTCGCGGCATGGTGCGAGCGATGGCTGCGCGAGGTGTTCGCACCGACGATTCAGGAACACGTCGATCGGTTCGTCTCGGTATGCGATGTCGCCGACGACGCGGTCGACGAACACCTCGCCGCAGTTGTCTGCGCATTCGACCTGCTGGACGCGCCGCCACCGGCGTCCGAGCCGGCACGGCACCTCGGTGACGGATCCCGTGATGCGGCCGGCGGGCCGGGCGACCCCCTGCGCGCAACGGCAGATCTAGTGGACGCCGGGCGCGAACTCGTCGAGGCCGTGGCGGATCTGTCCGGCGCGGTGGCCGATCTTGCAACGACAGCGGTAGAGGGTGCGACCGTCCTCACAGAGGCCGTCACGCACGGCATCTCCCGGTCGAACATCGACGGTTTCGCGCCCGCCCCGGCTCTCGCAGCGCCCATAGATCCGGCGGTGCCGACCGAGTTCGAGCGGGAGTCGGTCGATCCTGCACTCACTCAGCCGGTGCCTGCCCCCTCGGCACCTGCGCCGCCGGAGCCACCGTCTACCCACACGGGTCCCCCCACGGCACTGCCCGCGGGCAACTCTCCTTCGGACGCTGCGGGGCCACCCGCCGGTCCCGGGGTTGCTCAGGCGCCTACCGGAGGCCGAGCGGCCACGCGTCGTACGGAAGCGAACGTGGGTGCAGCGACCGCCGACGCCGTCGAAACAGAGCCGCCGGCGGACGACGGCGACGGGGTCGTGCTGGCCGAGGCCGGCCCACTGTGACCATTAGCTGCTGAGCAGCTTGTTGATCCGGGTACTGAGATCCTGCTCGACCAGAGAGGGGTCCGTGATCACGCTGGAGCCGGGGATCTCGGTGGTGGGATCGGTGAATGCCGCGTAGGTCTTGTCCTCGGTGAGTCGATTCAGGAGGAATCCGGTCAGCAGTGCCCGAGTACGCTCCTGCGTCTTCCGTTCGGCGCCACCGAACCCGAGTGCGCCGAGCAGACGACGGCCTTCGGCAAGCCCTTGGTCGTCGGCATCGTCGACGACGCGCAGGTGAATATCCTCGGCACCCCATTTCTGGGCCACCGACACCGCGTCGCTGTTCATCGATCCGAGACTCTTCTCTCCGACGAGTACCAATCCGGGGGCTTCGACACGAGCAGCGGCCTCGGCTGCCGACGGAGTGGTAGGGGCTGGGTAGAGCGCAGCGACAGCGCCCACACTGCGTTGCGCCGCACCCAGGATCGCGGCGCCGGCGCCCAGCCCGTGCCCGGCGAGAGCAAGGCGGTGCGGGTGCACACTGATACGACCGGTGCCCAGGCGGACACCGGTGCAGATGTCGAGTGTGGTCAGCAGATCGGTGGCGAACCCGATGGACGAGGGGACGGGCCCGCGTTCGGTACCGGGCGCTGCCGCCACGATCCCCCAGGACGCGAGGTGCTCGAGCAGTCTCGAGTACCTGCTGATGCCGGTCAGCCAACCGTGACCGAACGCCACAGCGGGAAGGTTGAAGCCCTCCGCCGGGGTATAGACGACGCCGGGGAGACCGGCGAGCGCGAGGTCACCGCGCAGCACCGTGTGCGGGCCGCGCTTCGAGAGTTGCCGAGCCAGGGTTTTCGGGTTCGCCGCCACGGCGAGAACGTTAGCCGATCGACGTGGGGGCCGGGTGTGGTGATCGGGATCGGCGTGCCGCATCCGGGCCTGTGTAGCACGCGTCACCTGGTCGCCAGCGCGTTGTCGACGAGCCGACCCTGCCAAGTACCCTGCTAACCATGTGCGGAATCGTGGGGTATGTCGGGCACCGCCGTGCCCTCGACGTCGTGGTGGAGGCCCTTCGGAGGATGGAGTACCGAGGGTACGACTCGGCCGGTGTCGCCGTCCTCGACGGCGAGGGTGGGCTTGCTGTCGAACGAAAGGCCGGTCGGCTTGCGAACCTCCAAGCGGAACTCGCCGAGATCGGTGAGGACCGGTTCCGTGGTACGGCCGGGATGGGGCACACGAGGTGGGCGACGCACGGCCGCCCCACCGACCGCAACGCGCATCCGCATCGCGACGCCAGCGGCCGGATCGCGGTGGTCCACAACGGCATCATCGAGAACTTCGCGCCGCTGCGCGCCGAACTCGAAGCGATCGGCGTCGAACTCGAATCGGACACCGACACCGAGGTCGCGGTGCACCTCGTGGCCCGTGCCTACGCCGAGGGGCCCACGGCCGGTGATTTCGTGGAGAGCGCCCGCAGTGTGCTGCGCCGCCTCGAAGGCGCGTTCACTCTGGTGTTCGTGCATGCTGATCATCCCGGGACGATCATCGCGGCCCGACGCTCGACGCCGCTGGTCGTCGGTGTCGGGGACGGGGAGATGTTCATTGCCTCGGATGTCGCGGCGTTCATCGAGTTCACCCGCGACGCCGTCGAGCTGGGGCAGGACCAGGTCGTGGTGATCACGAAGGACTCGTACGACGTCACCGACTTCGACGGCAACACCGACGTGCCGACGCGGCCGTTCACCATCGACTGGGATCTCGCGGCCGCGGAGAAGGGTGGCCACGACTACTTCATGCTCAAGGAGATCGAGGAGCAGCCCGCCGCGGTCGCGGACACGTTGCGTGGGCATTTCGTCGACGGCCGGATCGTGCTCGACGAGCAACGGCTCTCGGATCAGGAACTGCGCGACATCGACAAGGTGTTCGTCGTCGCGTGTGGCAGTTCGTATCACTCGGGTCTGGTGGCGAAGTACGCGATCGAGCATTGGACGCGGCTGCCCGTCGAGGTGGAGTTGGCATCGGAGTTCCGGTACCGGGATCCGGTGCTGGACCGGTCGACGCTGGTGGTGGCGATCTCGCAGTCGGGGGAGACCGCCGACACGCTCGAGGCGGTGCGGCACGCGAAGGATCAGAAGGCGCGGGTGCTCGCGGTGTGCAACACCAATGGTGCGCAGATCCCGCGTGAGGCCGATGCGGTGCTGTACACACGGACCGGCCCGGAGATCGGGGTGGCGTCGACGAAGGCGTTCCTGGCGCAGATGGCGGCGAATCTGTTGGTGGGGCTGGCGTTGGCGCAGGCGCGGGGGACCAAGTACCCCGATGAAGTGGCGCGCGAGTATCAGGACCTCGAGGCCATGCCCGCGAAGATCGAGCAGTTGCTGCTCGGGGTGGAGCCGGTGCGTGTGTTGGCGCGGGAGCTGGCGTCGTCGCCCGCGGTGCTGTTTCTGGGTCGGCATGTCGGGTATCCGGTGGCGCTCGAGGGAGCGCTCAAGCTCAAAGAACTGGCGTACATGCATGCGGAAGGGTTCGCCGCCGGTGAGCTCAAGCACGGGCCGATCGCGTTGATCGAGGACGGCTTGCCCGTCATCGTCGTCATGCCGTCACCCAAGGGGCGTGCTGTTCTGCACAGCAAGTTGCTCAGCAATATCCGGGAGATCCAGGCCCGTGGTGCGGTGACCGTGGTGATCGCGGAAGAGGGCGACGAGACGGTGCGTCCGTTCGCGGATCATCTCGTGGAGATTCCGGCGTCGCCGTCGTTGTTGCAGCCGTTGTTGTCGACGGTGCCACTGCAGGTGTTCGCGGCGGAGGTCGCGCAGTCGCGGGGCTACGACGTGGACAAGCCCCGTAACCTCGCCAAGTCCGTCACTGTGGAATAGAGCAGCACAGGCCGAGCGAACCGGGAGCCCCGATGCGCAGCTACTACCCATGCGAGCAGATTCGCGCGGCGGAGGCGCCGCTCCTGGCGGCCCTCCCCGAGGGCACGCTGATGCGCCGGGCGTCGTACGGGCTTGCGCGGGTGGTCGCCGAGGAGCTCCGCACGCGCACCGGTGCCATCGCGGGCCGGACGGTGACGGTGCTCGTGGGTTCCGGCGACAACGGCGGCGACGCCCTGTGGGCCGGCGCGTTCCTGCGTCGGCGAGGGGTCGCGGTGACGGCACTGTTGCTCGCCCCGGATCGCACGCATCCCGCGGGCCTCGCAGCGCTGCGCGCTGCCGGAGGTCGAACGGAATCGGCGGCACCCGAGCATCTCGGCGATCCCGACCTCGTGCTCGACGGCATCGTCGGAATCTCCGGCCGCGGGCCGTTGCGTCCGGCAGCAGCAGCGCTTGTCGACGCGACCACCGCACCGATCGTCGCGGTCGACACCCCGAGTGGTGTGGACCCCGACACCGGCACGGTCGACGGGCCGGCCGTGACCGCAGCTCTCACGGTCACGTTCGGGGCCCGGAAGCCCGTGCATGTCCTTGCACCTGCCCGATGCGGTCGTGTGGAACTGATCGACATCGGTCTCGATCTCCCCCCGGCCGACCTGGTATCGGCGGAGCCCGCCGAGCTGGGCGCGATCTGGCCGGTGCCCGAGGCCGACGACGACAAGTACAGCCAGGGCGTGGTCGGCATCGTGGCGGGCAGTGCACAGTATCCGGGTGCCGGCGTGCTGTGCACGGGAGCCGCGGTGACCGCGACCTCCGGCATGGTGCGCTATGCCGGTAGTGCGGCAGGAGAGGTGCTTGCGCGCTATCCGGAGGTCGTCGCGGCCCCGGCATTCGATGCTGCAGGCAGGGCGCAGGCGTGGGTGATCGGGCCCGGTGGCGGCACCGGTGCGCAGGCTGAGGACACGTTGCGCGACGTTCTGGCGACCGAACTACCGGTCCTCGTCGACGCCGATGGCCTGACTCTCCTCGCCCACAACCCGGGGCTCGTGCGGGGTCGTTCCGCGCCGACCCTGCTGACCCCGCACGCCGGGGAATTCACGCGGCTCACCGGCCGAGACCCACAGCCGGACCGGGTCGCTGCCGTCCGCTCCCTCGCCGCGGACTGGCAGGTACACGTGTTGCTCAAGGGCCGCGCGACGCTCATCGCCCGACCCGACGGGCACACTTTCGTGAACGACGCCGGTGGCTCGTGGGCGTCGACAGCGGGAGCCGGGGACCTCCTGGCCGGGATCGTGGGCGCGTTGATGTCGTCGGGTATGCCGATCGACCTGGCTGCCGCGGCGGGTGCACGCGCCCACGCGCTGGCCGCGAATCTCGCAGCGCGCGGTGAGAATGCCGCATCCGCACCGGTATCGGCAAGTGCGATCGCCGAGCATCTCCGCAGTGCAATACGAATTCTGCGGACCCACGCATCCGAATCGTGATCGGACACACCCGGGCTCCTCGACGGCGGCGATCGGCGCGGTGGCAGGATCAATCCATGTGACCGCCCTCCAACGCACACCCTCCATCGGCCGCCGATCGCTTCCCCAAGCGGAAGCCCTCATCGATCTGGACGCGGTCGGGTACAACGTCAGGCGCCTTCGGGACTACGCGGGCGATGCAGCGGTCATGGCGGTGGTCAAGGCCGACGGTTACAACCACGGTGCCGTCCCCGTCGCCCGCGCCGCGCTCGCGGCCGGCGCACACGAACTCGGGGTCACCACGCTCGCCGAGGGGCTCGAGCTGCGTGCCGCCGGAATCGATGCGCCCGTCCTGTCGTGGCTGCACACGGTCGACGCCGACTACGCACCCGCGATCGCCGCCGGAATCGAACTCGGTGTATCGTCGCCGCGGCACCTCGCGGCCATCGTCGCGGCGGCGGAGACCATCGGTGAAACCGCCGTCATCACCGCCAAGGTCGACACCGGGCTCAATCGTAACGGTGTGGCACCCGACGAATGGCCGGAGTTCGTGCGGGACGCTGCCCGCGCGCAGGCCGCCGGAGCAGTGCGGCTGCGCGGACTCTTCTCGCACCTTGCCCACGGCGACGAACTCGGCCACCCCGAGATCGATTCACAACGGGACAGGCTCCACCAGGCCGCCGATGACCTCCGGCGCGCATCACTGCCTCCCGAGATCGTTCACCTGGCGAATTCTGCAGCCACCGTCACCCGCCCTGACCTGCGATTCGACATGGTTCGGCCCGGAATTGCGATATACGGGCTGACACCGATTCCCGAGCAAGGCGATTTCGGTTTCCGGCCGGTGATGACACTGCGAACGAGGGTGGCGTTGGTGAAGAAGGTTTCCGCGGGTTCGGGAGTGTCGTACGGGCACCGCTGGGTCGCTCCCGCCGACACCACCGTGGCGCTTCTGCCGATGGGATATGCCGACGGAATCCGCCGCAATCTCAGTGGCCGGATCGAGGTTCTGCTCGGCGGCGACAGACGCCCTCAGCTGGGCCGCGTGTGCATGGACCAGGTTGTGGTGGATCTCGGTCCGGACGGTGGGGGAGTACAGGAGGGCGACGAAGCGTTGTTCTTCGGAGACGGACGTCTCGGAGAGCCCGGGGCCCAGGACTGGGCCGAGCTCCTGGACACGATCAACTACGAGATCGTGACCGGGGTCGGTGGCCGAACCGTCCGCACCTATGTAGGTGGTGAAGGAGGCGAGTTGCGATGACGCTGATGGGTCGAATGGGTCTGCTGGGCGCGAGCCTGGTGACGCTCGCATCATCCGCAGGGCTGCACGCCGTGCGGAGCGCTGGGATGCCTGCCCACGAGATGTACCGGGGTGAGGATTTCGACGCTGTTCTGCGGCTGCCCGAGCGGACCGTCATGACCGACGACGGCGTCCCCCTCGTCGTGCGCGAATCCGGATCGTCACGCGCTCCGCTGACCGTGGTCTTCGTTCACGGCTACTGCCTGCGTATGCAGTCGTGGCACCTGCAGTATCGGCACGTGCTCGAACGGTGGGGCGGCGATGTCCGGATGGTGTTCTACGACCAGCGCGGCCATGGCGAATCCGGCATGCCCGACCCGAAGTCGTGCACCATTGCTCAACTCGGACGCGACCTCGGCCGGGTCATCGACGAGACCACACCCGGCGGGCCGGTTGTGGTGGTCGGCCATTCGATGGGTGGGATGACGACGATTGCGCTCGCGTCGCAGCGTCCCGATCTGTTCGAATCCCGGATCGTGGGTGCGGGGTTGCTCGCGACCACGGCAGCGGGTCTGAACAAGAATGGGCTCGGCCGCAACCTCGAAAACCCTGTGATCGACGCCTTCCGATTCACCGCCCGCACCGCGCCCGGATTCGTGCAGTTGGCACGGGGTATGGCGCGTGCGGTGGTCACCCCGATTCTGCGTGCGGCGTCGTACGGGACGGTGGTGAGCCCAAGCCTCGTCGAGTTGTCCGACCGGATGCTCGACGAGACCTCGGTACTGACGATCGTGAACTTCCTGCGCACCCTCGAACTGCACGACGAATCCGCCGCGATTCCCGTGCTCAGTTCGGTACCGTCGCTCGTGCTCTGCGGCGACGCCGACATGGTGATCCCGTTCCCGAGCTCGGAGAAGCTTGCCCAGGAGCTCCCGGGGGCCGAACTCAAACGGGTCCGCGGCGGAGGACATCTCGTGCAATTCGAGTTCCCGGAAGTCGTCAACCGTGCGATCGACCGGCTGATCCAGCGGGGTTTCGCGCATGACGTCTCGACCAGGCGTGCCGCAATTGTCTGACTCCGCCCACCACATCGAATTGCCGACCGTCGAGGACACCGAGGCGTTCGGTCGGCGTCTGGCCCGCGGCCTTCGCGCGGGTGATCTCGTGGTACTCGACGGTCCGCTCGGCGCCGGCAAGACGGCGTTGACGAGGGGGCTCGCAGCCGGTCTCGGGGTACAGGGCCGCGTGACGTCGCCGACATTCGTCATTGCCCGCGAACACCGGCCCGGCCGGCGTGAGGGAGCGCCGGCGGTGGGGCTGGTCCATGTCGATGCGTACCGGCTGGGCGACGGCCCGAACGCCCTCGACGAACTCGATGCACTCGACCTCGATACCGACCTCGGCGCGGCCGTCGTGGTGGTCGAGTGGGGCGGAGGGCTCGTCGAGAAGCTCACCGACCGGCACCTGCGGGTGCGGTTGCGACGTGATCCCGAGTCCGATGTGCGTCGGGCGGACTGGGCCTGGGTGGGCTGACGGAACTGACGGGTGGAGGTCCTGGGCGGACTGTGCACCGGGTATTCTGGTGAATCGTGCTTGTGCTCGCCGTCGATACCTCAACACCTGTCGTGACCTCGGGTCTCGTCCGGCTCGGCAGCGAGCGAGACGCAGCCCACATCTCCACGGTCGCCGTTCGCCTGACCGACAACCCCCGTGCTCACGCGGAAATCCTGACCCCACAGATCCTCGAATGCCTCGATGAGGCCGAATGCATCCCGGCCGACCTCGACGGGATCGTCGTGGGTGTCGGGCCCGGACCGTTCACCGGTCTGCGAGTCGGCATGGTCACCGCTGCGGCATTCGGCGATGCTCTAGGAATTCCCGTCCACGGTGTGTGCAGCCTCGATGCGATTGCGGCGGATGTGCACCGTGAAGCCCCCGATGACAGCGAACTGCTCGTGGTGACCGACGCACGGCGTCGTGAAGTGTACTTCGCTCGGTATGCCGGATCCCGGGGGCGTGTCGAGGGGCCCGACGTCCGCAAGCCCGCGGAGGTACCGTCCGCATCGTCGCGCCGTGTCGCAGGATCGGCCGAGCACGCCGCCCTGTTCGAGCTCCCCGCGGTGTCCGTGCACTCGCCGTCGCCCGCAGGCCTGGTTGCCGCGGCCTCGGCAGCTCTACGCGCAGGCACACCCCCAGACCCGCTGGTACCGCTGTACCTGCGCCGGCCCGATGCTGTCCCGACAGCGGACCGTCGTCGATGAGTGTGCTCGTCGACGCACTCCGCGGTGACGACGCGGGCAGGTGTGCAGAACTCGAAACGCTACTGTTCCCCGGAGACGGCCCGTGGAGCGCCGATGCGTTCCGCTCGGAACTCGCATCGCCCCACAATCACTATGTTGCTGCACGCGACGGGTCGGGGGCTCTCGTGGGCTACGCCGGGTTGGCACGGCTCGGCACCGGAATCGATCCGGAGTCCGAGGTGCACACGATCGGTGTCGACCCGGGCGCGCGGCGCCGTGGGATCGGTGGGGCGCTACTGGCAGATCTGCTGCGTGTCGCGGATCGGTGGGGTGGTCCGGTGTTCCTCGAGGTCCGCACCGACAACGACGCGGCGATCGCGCTGTATCGGCGTGAGGGCTTCGAGGTTGTGGGGACGAGGAAGCGTTACTACCAGCCGAGTGGGGCCGATGCATACACCATGCGCCGTCCGGATCGGCGAGAGGAGCCACGACAGTGACCGGACCGATCGTGATGGGGATCGAGAGCTCATGCGACGAGACGGGCGTGGGTATCGTGCGCTTCGTCGGTGACGGCACGCTCGAGCTTCTCGCCGACGAGGTGGCCTCGAGTGTCGATGAGCACGCCCGTTTCGGCGGCGTGGTTCCCGAGATCGCATCCCGGGCGCACCTGGAGGCGATGGTGCCCACGATGCAGCGGGCGCTGTCCGCGGCCGGTATCGCCAGGCCCGACGCGCTGTGCGTGACGATCGGCCCGGGATTGGCGGGTGCGCTCCTCGTCGGCGTCGCGGCAGCCAAGGCATATGCGGCGGCGTGGAACATTCCCTTCTACGCCATCAACCACCTCGCCGGCCACGTCGCCGTCGACACGCTCGAACACGGACCGATGCCGCCGTGCGTCGCGCTGCTAGTCTCGGGTGGGCACACCCATCTGCTGCATGTCGAGGATTTGAGCAAGCCGATTGTCGAACTCGGCACCACCATCGACGATGCGGCGGGGGAAGCATTCGACAAAGTCGCACGACTGCTCGGACTCGGTTATCCCGGCGGCCCGGAAGTCGACCGGCTCGCACGAGAAGGAGATCGGACCGCCGTGATGTTCCCTCGCGGTATGACCGGTCCGCGAGATGCCCGCAACGACTTCTCGTTCTCGGGGCTCAAGACCGCGGTGGCGCGGTTCGTCGAAGCGAAGGAGCGTGCCGGTGAGCCGGTGCCGGTTGCCGATGTCGCTGCCGGCTTTCAGGAAGCCGTGGCAGACGTGCTCACGATGAAGGCGGTGCGGGCGGCTCGTGACGTCGGCGTCGACACGCTGGTGCTCGGCGGGGGTGCGACGGCGAACACGCGATTGCGTGAGCTCGCGCAGGAGCGGTGTGCGGAAGCCGGCATGACCCTGCGTGTACCTCGACCGCGGTTGTGCACCGACAACGGGGTGATGATCGCAGCTCTGGGCGCGCATCTCATCGCGGGTGGAGCGACCCCGTCGTCCCTGTCGGTGGGGACAGATCCGGGGCTGTCGGTATCGGTGTCGCAGGTGCCGGTCTGATTCTCCGACAACCTGGCTCCCTGGCAAACCTGATTCTCTGGCAACGCAGGTTCTCGGGCGTACCGGTCGTCGTGTTCTCGCCGGTCGTCGTGTCCTAGCCGGTCGTGGTGTTCTCGCCGGTCGTCGTGGAGGTAACCGTGTGTGTCGGATCCTCACTGGTGCTGCTCTCGGTGGCTGACCGTCCCTCGACGGTGGGCGTCGTCGGCGCGCCCAGCCCGGGCGATGTACTCAGTGCTGGATCGGACGGCTCCGATGTGATGCCCGACGTGGGTTCCGGCTCGGTTGTGTTCGTCGGGTCGGTCGGAGTGGTGGGCTCGGTTGTGTCTGTTGGATCGGTCGGAGTCGTCGGTTCGGTGGGTTCGGTCGGTTCGGTGGGTTCGGTGGGTTCGGTGGGTTCGGTCGGTTCGGTGGGTTCCGTGGGTTCGGTCGGTTCGGTGGGTTCGGTGGGTTCGGTGGGTTCGGTGGGCTCCGTGGGTTCCGTGGGTTCCGTGGATTCCGACGGGTCCGTCGGGGTCGGTCGCGGTGACGTCGTCGAGCCAGGGTCGTGCCACTTGTCGGTGGTCTTGTCGGGTACCGCCTCGAGCGTCTGCACCTGATCGATCGGCGTCGGCGTGGCAGTGGGGTATCCCTCGGACACCGGGACATCGGTCTGTGGAACGGTCGACGGGGGCGGCGTCGGAAGTGGCGCTCCGTCGAGAAGTCCGTCGGTGGTCTGTGTCGGTGACAGCGACGGATCGGGATCGGACGACGGGATGTCGGTCTCCTCCGGATACGGCGGCTGCGACGAGTCTTCCGTGACGACGACACCATTGGTTCCAGCAGGGGACACCGGTGTGCTGGCGGATCGGTCGGTGAACTTGTCGGTGGCAAACCCCGCAACGACGGCTGCGAGTACGAGTGCCGCCGCCACAGCGCCGGACATGCGTGCTCCGGTGGATGTGGAGGAAGCGCTCGAGGAACCGACGACGTCGTATCCGCCGAAGTGTGTTGAACCTGACAGATGCGCGGCGCCCTGGGCGGCAGCGGACGCCGGTTCCGGGACGGTGATGACGTGGCCGTCGAAACTGTCGGTGACAGCGGTCGCCAGGGCCGGAACTGCTGCGGTACCGCCTACGAGGGCAAGCATGCGGGGACGCGGCAATGAGTGGGTCGTGACTTGGCGGGTGAACGCGGCGGCGGAATCGGAGAGCTCGGCCGCGAGCACCGCGAGATCGGCGCGTGTCAAGGTGACCGACGCATCGGGTCCGGCTTCGGCGATGTCGATGCGGGTGCGCTCGGAGGTCGTGAGTACTTCCTGGGCGCCCTGGCAGCGCGCTTTCAGCAGCGCGTGATCGACCTGCATGTGCGTTCGCATGCGGCTGGTGGCGGTGTGGACGTGATCGTAGATCACAGTGCCGACTGCATTGCCACTGACGTCCTCTGTCCGCGCAGATCGCAGTACAGTGCCGGATTCTTGGTCGAGGACCGAGACGGTGGTGCCGGACGCGCCCATGTCTGCGATGGCGACCGCGCCGGGCTCGCTGCGCACTCCGACGGTACGCAGGTACGCAAGAAGGGCGGTTGTCTCCGGAACGAGGCGTACGAGTCGTCCGCGGCGCTCCGCGGCGGTGCGGATGGCCTCTGCTTGCCCTTCGGTGCGGTAGGCGACGGTAATGGCATCGGGGACCGGCTGATCCACGACCTGGGTGGTCATCAAAGAAACTGCATCGAAGACGAGGTCGCCGATATCACGGTGGTGACCGGAATCGACCGCCAGCCTGCGGTACTCGGATGTGAGTCCGGTGGCAGTGTCGACGAGCAGGGCGGCGCCGACGCCGGAGGCGCCGACGGAGATCCCTAGCGACGTTGGCATTGTTCACCTCTCGTGCATGACTGGTGACCCCTGCGGCCCGGTTCGCTCGCCGTCGTGGTCACCGAATGGTCACGCTCTCGGTTTCCGTTATTGAACCGTAACATGTGGGCCGGTCGGTTCGCTTTGCGCGTGTCAGCACCCGCAGCCCTTGAGCGCTGGCACTCGCATGTATAGAGTGCTAGTGACACCGAGCGTCGGACCGGCACCCGCGACGACGGAACTACGCGAGGGGTCACTCTGGTGACTGAACAAGACCGAGTTCGAGGACGACGAGAGCCTCGGACCCAAGTACCCCTGAAAGTGGAGGGCTCATCGTGGCGAGCGTGAACATCAAGCCGCTCGAGGACAAGATCCTCGTCCAGGCCAACGAGGCCGAGACGACGACTGCCTCCGGCCTGGTCATTCCTGATACGGCGAAGGAGAAGCCCCAGGAGGGCACCGTCGTCGCTGTCGGCCCCGGCCGCTGGGACGAGGATGGCGACAAGCGCATCCCGCTCGACGTCAAGGAAGGCGACGTCGTCATCTACAGCAAGTACGGCGGAACCGAGATCAAGTACGCCGGCGAGGAATACCTGATCCTGTCGGCCCGCGACGTTCTGGCTGTCGTCGCAAAGTAGGCCGCAACAGTTCCGCCCCGGAGTTCCGTAACGGACCCGGGGCGGAGTCTGTCGGGGACCATCCGAACCCAGGAGTAGTCGGAGAACATGTCCAAGCAAATCGAGTTCAACGAAACCGCGCGCCGTGCGCTCGAGCGCGGCGTCGACCAGCTCGCCGACGCCGTCAAGGTCACCCTCGGCCCCCGTGGGCGGCATGTGGTGCTCGCCAAGGCGTTCGGCGGCCCCACGGTGACCAACGACGGCGTGAGCATCGCCCGCGAGATCGAACTGGAAGACCCGTTCGAGAACCTCGGTGCCCAGCTCGTCAAGAGTGTTGCCACCAAGACCAACGACGTCGCGGGCGACGGCACGACCACTGCCACGGTCCTCGCGCAGGCACTGGTCAAGGCCGGCCTGAAGAACATTGCCGCGGGTGCCAACCCCATCGCGCTCGGCGTCGGTATCTCCCAGGCGGCCGAGAAGGTCTCCGAGGCGCTTCTCGCTGCCGCTACCCCCGTCGAGGGAAAGAAGGCGATCGCTCAGGTCGCCACGGTGTCCTCGCGTGACGCAGAGATCGGCGCGATGGTGGGCGAAGCGCTCACCGTCGTCGGCGAGAACGGTGTGGTCACGGTCGAAGAATCGTCGACGCTGAGCACCGACCTCGTCGTCACCGAAGGTGTCCAGTTCGACAAGGGCTACCTGTCGCCGTACTTCATCACCGATGTCGACGCTCAGGAAGCAGTCCTCGAGGATGCCCTCGTGCTGCTGTACCGCGAGAAGATCAGCTCGCTGCCGGACTTCCTTCCGTTGCTCGAGAAGATCGCCGAATCGGGCAAGCCGGTGTTGCTCATCGCAGAGGACATCGAGGGTGAACCGCTCTCGACTCTGGTGATCAACTCCATCCGCAAGACGCTCAAGGCCGCCGCGGTGAAGGCCCCGTTCTTCGGTGACCGTCGCAAGGCGTTCCTCGACGACCTCGCGGTCGTGACCGCCGGTACGGTGATCAACTCCGACATCGGTCTGTCGTTGAAGGAAGCCGGACTCGACCTGCTCGGTTCTGCTCGCCGTGTCGTGGTGACCAAGGACGACACCACGATCGTCGACGGCGCAGGCTCGGCCGAGGATATCGAGAACCGCGCAGCTCAGCTGCGTCGCGAGATCGAGAACACCGATTCCGATTGGGATCGGGAGAAGCTCGAGGAGCGGCTCGCCAAGCTTGCGGGTGGAATCGCTGTCATCCAGGTCGGCGCTGCTACCGAGACCGAGCTGAAGGAACGCAAGTTCCGCGTCGAGGATGCCGTCAACGCTGCGAAGGCTGCCATCGAGGAGGGCATCGTGCCCGGCGGTGGTTCTGCACTGGTGCAGGCGTCGCTGGCGCTCGCCGAGCTCGAGGACTCGCTGTCCGGCGACGAGGCCACCGGTGTCGCGGTGTTGCGCACCGCTCTCACTGCACCGCTGTACTGGATCGCTACGAACGCAGGGCTCGATGGTGCTGTCGTGGTGGACAAGGTTGCCGAGGCGACCGCCGGGCATGGCTTCAACGCAGCCACGCTCACATACGGCGATCTGATCGCCGATGGTGTCGTCGACCCGGTCAAGGTGACCCGTTCCGCGGTCGTCAACGCTGCTTCTGTGGCACGAATGGTTCTGACCACGGAGAGCGCCGTCGTGGACAAGCCCGAGCCGGTCGAGGACGACGGCCACGGGCACGGCCACGCCCACTAGGTAGCCCGGCGTCCTCGGTCCGCTCCGAGGAGTCACGATGCGCGAAGCCCCGCACGGATTTCTCCGTGCGGGGCTTCGGCACATCGTGACCTCGGGGCCGTCCATTGCGGTGCCCGCTGTCAGCCCCGCAGCGGGTGCGGGGGACCTGCGTCGGTTGCACCGCAATCTTGCACGGCGGTCATACCGCAATCTTGCACGGCGGTCATACCGCAATCTTGCGGCGATGGTGACGCGTGTACAGCTCACGTTCGCTCTCTGACATCCCGCCCCAGATGCCGTACGGCTCCGCGACACGGAGCGCGTGCTCGCGGCATTGAACGAGCACGGGGCAGCTCTGGCACATTTCCTTGGCGCGATTCTCGCGCTGGCTGCGGGCGCGCCCACGCTCGCCGTCCGGATGGAAGAACACGGAGGAGTCCGCGCCTCGGCACTTGCCATGCATCTGCCAGTCCCAGAGATCGGCGTTCGGGCCGGGCAGGGTGTGAGGTGCGGGCATGTGCACTCCTTTGCAGCGTGCTCACCTGGACAGGTGAGCGGACCATCGTTCGGAAAGGCGTCTTCCCGAGCCGGACCCCAGAAATTGTCCGGCTCTCTTACCGTAAAAGTGGTATCGATTATTCGTCAATGCCTTCGATCAGTGGTGAAGTCCATAACGAAAATGCGAAGAATTAACGTCGGAAATATTTACATTGGTCCGCGATCATGGTTGTAGTGGGAGTGGTCCGATGGGCCCGGTCGTTGTCACCGCGCTACGATTGTGCATGGATAAGGCGTTTGACCTGGTGATATGTGCGACATGCGGAGTGGGTTGGGTTGTGGTACTCGCCCGGAGGTCTCGTGATTTACATTCAGTGAACGTACATACACCACGTATGTAATTCAGGTTTTGTTCAACTGGATGTCGGTTTCACGACCGGGAAATCGTCGGAATTCCAATCCTTGAGAATTGTTGCGCTCTCGGTGCGAAATCCTGGAATTGGGGGAATGGAAAACTTTGCAGTGCCAGTGCAATGATTCTCCGTATGTCGATCCTCAGCAACTCGGAATCCGAAATCGATGCGGCGCCTCCGGGCGCCGTTTCGCCGTTGCGGGCCGCGGCCTTCGGTGCGAACCCTGCTCATGTGCCCTCCGGGATCGCATCAACGTTCGAAGGGCGCTGGTTGCGTGCGGTCGCACTCGGCGGTCAGGGCAGATACAGCGCCGCGCGCGCAGAACTTGCACTGGTGAAACGGTCGGGTTCGCGGGGGGTGTGGGTATCGCTCGCGGAGAGCACCGAAGCATCGTTGCTGCGGCAACTCGGGTGGCACCGTGCTGCCGCAGTGCACGACGGTCGTGCACTGGCCGCCGTCGCAGGAATGGGTGCCGGTACCCACAGTTCCGAGCTGGGAGTGCGCCTCGCCGAGGCACGCTGCGACGCGCTGACCGGACTGGCGGCCGATGCGCTCGGACGCGGGCGGCTTGCGCAAGCGCGCCGGTTACTCGAGCGGTGCGCTGAGCTACTGCGGTGTGCCGGGGTTCTTGCCGGGTCTCGGGCGGCAGATGACGACTGGCATGGCCACGACGGGCTGCTGCGTCAGCAGATCCGATTGTCCTGGGTCACGGCGGAGACCGCCCTGGCGGCTGGAGATTTCGACAGTGCGCGTGTGTGTGCGGCACGGGCTGCGGCCGATTCCGATGCACTCGGGTCGGTTCGCCACCAGGTGAAGTCCGACCTTCTCCGGGCTGCCGCACTCACCGATGCGGCAAACCCGACTCCGGTGCTCGGATTTGCGACCGAAGTGTGTGATCGGGCTGCCGTCCACGGCCTGATTCCCTTGAGGTGGGCTGCGTCGATGTTGCTCGTCGGTCTGGGCGCGGGTGCCGATGCCGAGCGTGTGCGTGACGAATGTGCCGCGACTGTGGAGCGTGGCGGCGGCCACTTTGCAACGATCCGACCCTAGTTCGGTGCCCGCACGCGATGGCTCGTCATGGGGGGTCGTTACTCTGGAGGGGTTCCACTGCCAGGTGGAAGCACGCCCGGCTGGGGGACCGTGCCACTTGTAACGCCAGGACTTGCGCATTCGATGACTGTTATGGGTGAGGAGTTGGGCCCCGCCGTTGCTGCGGCTGCGCAGGGCGATCGGGCTGCTCTCGCTCGAGTACTTGCAAGTATTCGGCCCCTCGTCGTCCGGTATTGCCGGGCGCGGGTCGGATCTGCCGAGCGCGGACAGCTTTCGGCAGACGATGTGGCGCAGGAGGTGTGCCTGGCGGTGATGACGGCGTTGCCCCGTTACCAGGATCAGGGGCGTCCTTTCATGGCCTTCGTGTACGGCATCGCCGCACACAAGGTCGCCGATGCGCACCGCAACTCTGCACGCAACCGTGCGGATCCGGTAGCCGATGTACCCGAGGTGATGTCGCTCGACGACAGTCCCGAGGAACACGCGTTGAACTCCGAAGCGAGCCGACAGATGAAGGATCTGCTCGGCACGCTGCCCGAGAAGCAACGCGAGATCCTCATCATGCGTCTGGTCATGGGACTGTCCGCCGAAGAGACGGCGTCTGCACTCGGCAGTACTGCAGGTGCGATCCGGGTGGCCCAGCACCGGGCCATCGCGAAACTCAAGAAGGAAGTGACGAGAGCAGGTGAGAGGAATGGGTAGGAGGCGCGGCGCGGGGCACGGCATATCCGACGATTTTCCCGACGACGGCACCCCCGTGGACATCGCGGCGGTGCGGCGCGATGATGCCCTCATCGATGCGATCTCGGGCGACGGTCCAGTAGAGACCCAGTCGACCGAGGAATACGAACTCGCCACCATGCTCGCAGGATGGCGAGCGGAGATCCTGGCGGATCCGCTCCCGGCCGGCCCCGACTTCGACGAGGTCGTCGCTGCCGTCAATCGCGAAGTCGGCGCCCGAGAGGCCCTGGCGGCGCAACCGCCCAGCCGTTCCGGCGGGCAGCGGTCGAAAGGGCAGCTTCGACTCATTCGCCCTCTTGCCGGTGCTGCTGCCCTCATCGCCGCTGCCATCGGCGGTGCTGCCACCGTCTCGTACAGCGCGGAACCGGGAGACGCGCTCTGGGGCGTCAAGGAAGTCGTGTTCAGTGCACAGGCCGAGTCGACCATGGCGAGGATCGATACCAGTTCGACCCTGCAGCAGGCCGAGGAACTGATCGCCGAAGGCGAGACGGAGGCCGCGACCGAGCTGCTCCGATCGGCAGAGGTCCGATCGTCGGAGGTCCGGGATGCGGGTCAGCGCAACGAACTCGACGATTGGTTGCAGCGGCTCACTGAAGAGATGAACCGTATCGTACCGACGCTGCCGGTGCCGCCGCCCATTGCCGGCGTGCCATTGCCCCCCGGCCCTCAGGCCGGGGTGGCCCCGCCGCCGGTGCAGCCGACCACCCCGGGTGTACCGCAGCCGTCGGCGCCTGTCGAGCCCACGACGAATCCGGAGCCCAGCGTCGATCCGACGGTCCTGAACGTGCCCACATCGCCGGTCGAGACGACCTCACCTTCGGTACCGCCCGGCACCGGAACGCCCAGCCCGGATGGTTCGACAGGTACCACCCAACCCGCTCCGACGACCACGGTGTCCGCGCCGGAACCGAGTACATCGACGGGGTCCGGGTCCGGTACGCAGGAATCGAGCACAGCGCAGTCTTCGTCCGCCGACCTGAACATCGATCAGACGCCGTCCGGTGGCGCCTGACGTCTAGAGCGCCGATGTCCGGAACAGGCTATGTCCCGAACAGTTCTATATCCGGAACACACCGGAAGGCCCGGCAGCGCACGCTGCCGGGCCTTCGGTCGGTGTGCTCCCGGCCGTCAGGAATCCAGGCCGTACGGATCGACCGGTAGCGCCTCATTCATCGACGCGTCCGCGTAGCCGCGGCAGTAATCCCAGGTGACGTATGCGTCGGGGGACGGATCGAATGCGGGTTCATGTGGGCGGACGGTGCCGTCGACGAGCAACTGGAGCAGGTTCGCCCGGAGCATGTCCCAATCGTGGTAGTGCTCTTGATGGCAATCTTCGCAGCACACGACGAGGCCGAGGACTCCGCGCGGAGCCAGCAACGCCTCGTACACCGCGAGGTCGGCAAGATCCTCTTCGACCGCGAGTCGTTCGGCAGGGTCCAAGGGCTGACCCGGCTCGATCGCGTCCAAGGCGGCGGACGGATCGTCGGGATCTCCTGCAAACGGATCCGGCGGCAGACCGGGGGGCAACTGATCACGCACGCCACCACGGTACGCAGTTCGAGGGGGTCCGCGCCAGCCGTCGAGCAGGGACACGCCGACGAACCGGGTGGATCAGGGAGATCTCGAGCACGCCGACACGGGTAGCGGCGAGGCGCGCCGTTGCCAACAGATACCATGGACTTCGACGGCTTCGCCGCAAGTGACGTTGCTGTTCACCCAAATCCCACTGCCGGACGGCACGTCCGTCCGCACCCATCGATCATCACGGAGGGTCCGAACCGCATGAGTAGTACCGGAGGGCATGTGCACACCGGCGGTGACGACCCGAACAAGGTCGCGATGCTCGGTCTGACCTTCGACGATGTGCTGCTGCTGCCCGCGGCGTCGGACATCGTCCCCAGCAAGGTCGACACCTCGAGTCGCCTCACCCGCGAGATCCGGCTTCGGATCCCGCTGGTCAGTTCCGCCATGGACACAGTCACCGAATCGCGCATGGCCATTGCCATGGCGCGGGCAGGCGGTATGGGAGTCCTGCACCGAAACATGCCTGCGGAGACGCAGGCCGCGCAGGTCGAGACCGTCAAGCGCTCGGAGGCGGGCATGGTCACCGATCCGGTGACCTGCAAGCCCTCCGACACGCTCGCCGAGGTCGACGCGAAGTGTGCGCGTTTCCGGATCTCGGGCCTGCCGGTTACCGATGATGCAGGCCAGCTCGTCGGCATCATCACCAACCGCGATATGCGGTTCGAGGTGGATCAGAGCCGCCCGGTTGCCGAGGTGATGACCAGGGCGCCGCTCGTCACCGCGAGTGAAGGCGTGACCGCGGAGGCCGCACTCGGCCTCCTGCGCCGCCACAAGATCGAGAAACTGCCGATCGTCGACGGGCAGGGCAAGCTCACCGGTCTGATCACGGTCAAGGACTTCGTCAAGACCGAGCAGCACCCCGACGCAACGAAGGATCGAGACGGACGGCTCCTCGTCGGTGCCGCCGTCGGTGTCGGCGATGAGGCATGGGCGCGTGCGATGACACTTGCCGACGCCGGGGTCGACGTGCTCGTGGTCGACAGCGCGCACGGGCACTCCGCCGGAGTGTTGTCCATGATCTCGAAGCTCAAGGGCGAGGTCGGCGACCGCGTCCAGATCATCGGCGGCAACGTTGCCACCCGTGAAGGTGCCACCGCGCTCATCGAGGCCGGCGTGGACGCGGTCAAGGTCGGCGTCGGGCCCGGATCGATCTGCACGACCCGCGTCGTCGCAGGTGTCGGTGCCCCGCAGATCACGGCGATCCTCGAAGCCACTGCTGCTGCCAACGCACTCGGTGTTCCTGTGATCGCCGATGGTGGTCTGCAGTTCTCGGGCGATGTCGCGAAGGCGCTCGCTGCCGGCGCATCCACCGCAATGCTGGGCTCGCTCCTCGCCGGTACCGCCGAATCGCCGGGAGAACTGATTCTCGTCAACGGTAAGCAGTTCAAGAGCTACCGCGGGATGGGTTCGCTCGGCGCCATGCAGAGCCGCGGCGAGGCCAAGTCGTATTCCAAGGACCGCTACTTCCAGGACGACGTCCTGTCGGAAGACAAGCTGGTTCCGGAAGGCATCGAAGGCCGGGTCCCGTTCCGCGGACCACTGCAGCAGGTCACCCACCAGCTCATCGGTGGTCTGCGCGCCGCGATGGGATACACCGGGGCCTCGAGCATCGAAGAATTGCAGCGCGCCCAGTTCGTGCAGATCACCGCTGCGGGGCTCAAGGAGAGTCATCCGCACGACATCACGATCACTGCGGAGGCACCGAACTACGCTGCCCGTTAGGTTCGGTGCGTTCGCCGTAGGTTCCGTCTCGGTCGACGGGACAACCGCATTCTCACGAGAAAGGGGCGCGCGTGCGCGACCTCGTTGAAATCGGCATGGGCAGGACTGCCCGCCGCACGTACGAGCTGGACGATGTGGACATCGTGCCGTCCCGTCGTACCCGTTCGTCGAAAGAGGTGTCGACGGCGTGGCAGCTCGATGCCTATCGGTTCGACATTCCCGTGCTCGCGCACCCGACCGACGCGCTCGTGTCGCCGGCGTTCGCCGTGGAACTCGGCAAAGCCGGCGGACTCGGGGTGATCAACGGTGAGGGACTGTGGGGACGGCACGCCGATGTCGACGCCGTGATCGCCCGTCTCGTCGACATCGCCGAGACCGATCCGGACCCGAGCGCAGCCATTGCGTACCTGCAGGAACTGCACGCAGCGCCGCTGCAGGCCGATCTGCTGGCCGCAGCCGTCGCGCAGGTCCGCGACTCGGGGGTCACCACCGCCGTGCGCGTGAGCCCGCAGAACGCCCGGACGTTGACGCCGGAGCTGATCAAGGCGGGTATCGACCTCCTGGTCGTGAACGGCACGATCATCTCCGCCGAACACGTGGCGCACGGCGAGAGTGAACCGCTCAACCTGAAGACGTTCATCTCGGAACTCGATGTGCCGGTGGTGGCGGGTGGCGTGAGCGATCATCGTACGGCTCTGCACCTGATGCGCACGGGTGCCGCGGGCGTCATCGTCGGTTTCGGGTCGACGCACGGTGCCACTACCACGAGCGCATCGCTCGGGATCGGTGTCCCGATGGCCACCGCGATCGCGGATGCCGCTGCGGCTCGTCGCGACTACCTGGACGAGACCGGTGGCCGGTACGTCCACGTCATCGCCGACGGTGACATCGAGACCTCCGGCGACCTCGCGAAGGCGATCGCGTGCGGCGCCGATGCTGCAGTGCTGGGTGCGCCGCTCGCCATCGCCGCGGAGGCGCCGGGTCGCGGGTGGTACTGGCCGTCTGCAGCCGCGCATCCGTCTCTTCCGCGTGGCACCGCGCTCCAGGTCGCCTTCGACGAGCGGCCGAGCCTCGGGCGTGTGCTGAGCGGTCCGTCCGACGATCCGTACGGTTCGCTCAACTTCGTCGGTGGTCTGCGACGGGCGATGGCGAAGTCGGGATACTCGGATCTCAAGGAATTCCAGAAGGTCGGGTTGACGGTGCGCGCCTGACCGAACCCGTCTCCACGTTGTGGCCGGATGTGGCACTGTGCGCGTTGTGGCGCAGGTGTCGTATCCGGCCACTTCTGCCTGCGAGGACCGTGTTTCTGCAACTGTCCGTAACAGTGAGGATGCCCTTGTGTGCGCGGTCACAGATGGGGCATGCATACTGACCGGTAACAACTCAGGTTCGGTGGAGGTGCTCCAATGGGTGGACAGCGGGTCGCAGACTACGATGTTCTGATCGTCGGGTCGGGTTTCGGTGGCAGTGTCACCGCGCTGCGGCTGGTGGAAAAGGGATACAAGGTCGGCATTCTCGAGGCCGGTCGTCGATACGCCGATGCCGATTTCGCCACAACCAGCTGGGATCTGAAGCGATTCCTCTGGGCACCGAAGCTCGGGTGCTTCGGTATTCAGCGGGTACATCTCCTGCGCGACTGCCTGATCCTCGCCGGGGCGGGTGTCGGCGGTGGATCGCTCAACTACGCCAACACGCTCTACAAGCCGACTGCTGCGTTCTTCCAGGACCAGCAGTGGGCGGACATCACCGACTGGCACGACGAACTGAGTCCGTTCTACGACCAGGCGCGACGCATGCTGGGCGTGGTCCAGTACCACCGGATGACCGCGGCCGACAAGGTGATCAAGGAGGTCGCCGACGACATGGGTGTGGGCGACACGTTCGTCCAGACACCGGTGGGTGTGTACTTCGGTGAACCCGGGAGGACCGTCCCGGACCCGTACTTCGGGGGCGCCGGCCCGGACCGTGCGGGCTGCATCGAATGCGGCGAATGCATGACGGGGTGTCGCCACGGAGCGAAGAACACCCTGATCAAGAACTACCTCGGGCTCGCCGAGAGCGCGGGCGCGGACATCCTGCCCATGACCACGGTGACCGATCTGAGCGAAGACGCCGACGGCACGTGGACGGTGCACACCGAACGCACCGGGGCGTTGGTGCGCAAAGGTAAGCAGACCTTCACCGCATCACACGTCGTGCTTGCCGCCGGAACCTGGGGCACGCAGCACCTGCTGCACCACCTCAAGGACACGGGGGCGCTGCCGAAACTGTCCGACCGTCTCGGCGAACTCACCCGCACCAACTCCGAGTCCATCGTCGGCGCGGGCAAACTGAAGGTCGATCCCCAGATGGACCTCACCGACGGTGTCGCGATCACGTCGTCGTTCCACCCCACCCCGGACACCCACATCGAACCCGTCCGGTACGGCAAGGGTTCCAACGCCATGGGTCTGTTGCAGACGTTGATGACCGACGGCGACGGTCCGGTGCCCCGCTGGGTGAAGTTCCTCGGACAGGTCGCCAAGAACCCCGCCAAGATGCTGCGGATGCTCTCGGTGAAGGACTGGAGCGAGCGGACCATCATCGCCCTGGTGATGCAGAACCTCGACAACTCCATCACCACCTACACCAAGAAGGGCGCGTTCGGGCGACGCACAGTGACCAGCAAGCAGGGCCACGGCGAACCGAACCCGACGTGGATCCCGGCCGGGAACGAGGCGACGCGCCGGATGGCAGAGAAGATCGACGGTATCGCCGGCGGCACGTGGGGCGAGATCTTCGACATCCCGCTCACCGCGCACTTCCTCGGCGGCGCGGTCATCGGAACCGATCGGGCGCACGGTGTCATCGACCCGTACCACCGGGTGTACGGCTACCCGACACTGAGTGTGGTCGATGGCGCCGCCATCTCCGCGAATCTCGGGGTCAACCCGTCGCTGACCATCGCTGCGCAGGCGGAGCGCGCAGCGTCGCTGTGGCCGAACAAGGGCGAACAGGATCTGCGTCCCGCACAGGGCGAGTCGTACAGTCGGCTCCAACCGGTCGCGCCGAAGAATCCCGTCGTCCCGGAGGGCGCGCCCGGCGCGCTGTCCCTGCCGATCGTCGAGATCACCGGCGGGTCGGGAGCCGCCTGAGCGCCGACATATGTGATCGAGGTGGGGCCGCCTAGACTGTTCGGGTGTCGCAAACCCAGCAGCCCCGACCTGTACTCGTCGTCGATTTCGGAGCCCAGTACGCACAGCTGATCGCACGACGCGTGCGCGAGGCGAATGTCTATTCGGAAGTTGTCCCGCACACCACGAGCATCGAAGAGATCGCGGCCGAGGAACCTCTCGCGGTGATCCTGTCCGGTGGCCCCTCGAGCGTGTACGAGGACGGTGCCCCGAAACTCGACCCGAAACTGTTCGACCTGGATATTCCGGTGTTCGGGATCTGCTACGGCTTCCAAGCCATGTCGGCCGCGCTCGGCGGCACGGTCGCGCACACCGGAGCCCGTGAGTACGGCCGCACCGACCTGTCGGTGTCCGGCGGTGTGCTGCACGACGGTCTGCCCGCGACACAGCCGGTGTGGATGAGCCACGGTGACGGGGTGACTGTGGCACCCGAAGGATTCGAGGTGACCGCCACCAGCGCAGGGGCACCCGTCGCCGCGTTCGAGGATCGTGCACGTCGCCTCGCCGGCGTCCAATACCACCCCGAGGTGCTGCATTCGCCGCACGGCCAGCAGGTCCTGAGCCGGTTCCTGCACGAGATCGCGGGTGTCCCCGCTGAATGGACGGCCGCCAACATCGCGGAATCGCTCATCGAGCAGGTGCGTGAGCAGGTCGGCGACGGCCGCGCGATCTGCGGGCTGTCCGGCGGTGTCGATTCCGCGGTGGCAGCCGCGCTCGTGCAACGCGCCATCGGCGACCGGTTGACCTGTGTGTTCGTCGATCACGGTTTGATGCGTGAGGGCGAGCGGCAGCAGGTCGAACGCGATTTCGTCGCAGCGACCGGTGCCCGGCTCGTCACCGTCGATGCATCCGAGACGTTCCTGAGCGAACTGTCCGGCGTCACCGACCCCGAGAGCAAGCGAAAGATCATCGGCCGCGAGTTCATTCGCAGCTTCGAAGGCGCGGTGTCCGAGGTACTCGGCGAGGGCGCATCGAAGGGCGAGAAGGTCGAATTCCTCGTGCAGGGCACCCTGTACCCCGACGTCGTCGAGTCCGGCGGCGGATCCGGAACCGCGAACATCAAGAGCCACCACAACGTCGGCGGACTCCCCGAAGACCTGCAGTTCGCGCTCGTCGAGCCGCTGCGCCTGCTGTTCAAGGACGAGGTGCGTGCGGTGGGTCGTCAACTCGGTCTGCCCGAGGAGATCGTGGGCCGTCAGCCGTTCCCCGGGCCGGGACTCGGTATCCGCATCATCGGTGAGGTCACCCGCGAGCGCCTCGAGATCTTGCGGCACGCCGATTCGATCGCCCGCGAGGAACTGACGTCGGCGGGCCTGGACGGCCAGATCTGGCAGTGCCCGGTGGTGCTGCTTGCCGACGTGCGCAGCGTCGGTGTCCAGGGCGACGGTCGCACCTACGGTCACCCGATCGTGCTGCGTCCGGTATCGAGCGAGGACGCCATGACCGCCGACTGGACGCGACTGCCCTACGAAACCCTCGAGCGAATCTCCACGCGCATCACCAATGAGGTGGCCGACGTCAACCGCGTGGTGCTCGATGTGACGAGCAAACCGCCGGGAACCATCGAGTGGGAGTGACGGCACTGTCCGTGTCGTGAGAAACGCCTGTGTCCCGGACCGTCACGGTCCGGGACGCAGGCGTTGTCGTTCCAGTGATGGTTCTGTCGTTTCAGTGATGGTTCTTCCGGCGCCCCGGCATCAGCACGAGGATCGCGCCGATGATGATGGCGGCTCCGACGAGTATCCACCCCATGTCGAGTGTGGCGAGGAAATCGAGGGAGAACGGGCCGATGAGTGCCCATCCGCTGACCACCAGCGCTGCGAGCGCCGACAGCAGCAGCAGGATGGAGGGCCCGCGTCGTGCTCGGGAACAAGTTGTTCCGGCGTCGTCCGCTCCGGTATCGAATGTGTCGAAGTCAGCCACGACGCACCTCCGTGTTTCCCATAACTGTGTCGATGTCGATGGACAGGACCGGTCCTCCCGGGCCGTCGGCCCCACCGTCGAATCCCTGCATGGTGCACGGAGACGCGGCGGTCGAGTTGCACGTGATGTCGATGTCCAGGTTCTCGGGCAGGAAGATCTGTGAGTCGCCGAGTCGGGTATAGACCGAGATCTCGTGGTCCTGCGTCAGGTCGAGGTTCCTCAGATCGAGCTGGAGGTCTCCGAGTTGCACGGAGTATTCCGAGTCCAACTCGGCGGCGGTCAGGGGTGCGAAACGTTGTTCGCCCGACGACTGGATGTCGAGCGGTCCGACCAGTGATCCCAGGACCACGAAGCCCATCAGCGGGCCCGTCACCACCAGGAGACCGTATCCGCGGTGCAGGAATGCGCCGAGCAGTAGTCCCAGACCGATCACCGCGAGAGCGATCGCTCCTATCCGCGCCGGGGTGAGCCACTCGATGTCGGTGGAGACAGCGACCGTCCCGGCGGCTGCTGCGGCAAGCACCGCAAACCCGAGAATCATCGTCGTCAGACGCGACCGCTGTTTCTTCTCGACGGGAACAGGCGAGTGGGTCGGTGCCGGTTCGGGAAGGTCCCACGCGAACGGCGCGACACCGAGTGGATCCCAGGCGGGAGGTGCGGCGCTGCTGGGGAACGACTGTTCCTGCGCCTGGGGGGTGCGGTCCGAGTCGGGTGCATCCTTCGACAACGAGACGGGGTTGTCATCCCCAGGGGTGTCGTTCTGGGGGTTGTCGTTCTGGAGGGTGTCGTTGCCGTGGCTGTCGGTCGCAGCACCGGTGTCGTCGACCCGCGCGGTCGTGGCGTCGGCGGTGAACGGGGACTGGGACGGCTGGGTGAACGTCGGCTCGGTGAACGGTGTCTGGCCGAACGGTGCCTGGAACTGTTGACCGTACGGCTGCGGCGGGAACATGTTGCGGTGGAACGAGTACCCGTTGGCCGGCGGCGGCAGGGTGGGAGGTACGGGACGACGTTGGTGCAGCAACCACCAGCCGCCGAGCATCAGCACCATGCTGATGAAACCGGATCCACCGGAGCCGACACCGACCGGGCCGACTGCGCTCACGGCGATGGCGAGTGCGACGAGAAGCACGATCACCTTGCTGCTCGAGTCGGAGCCGTGTCCGCGGCCGACGAGCGATTCGATGGCCGAGACCTGGTCGCCGTGCCGGGTGAAGAGCACCCACGCCGCCAGGTACAGCACGATGCCGGCACCACCGAAGAGCGCTGACACGACGAACGCTATCCGTACCAGCACCGGGTCGATGCCGTACCGCACACCGATACCTGCGCACACACCGGCGACGTGTCCCTGCTCGGGCAACCGCACAGGGCGGGTGCGCCACATATCTGTGAGTTGTTCTGGGAAGGTTCGCGTGGTCATGGCATCCATCCTGTCGGCCGAGGTCGTTCCGCACATCAGGGGCGAACCCTGATTTCGTGGTCCTGGCGGGAGGCCCGACCTCAGGGTCGTTCCCCGATGCCGCGGACCGGCACGCCGTGTCAGTATCGATGTGTGGACCTTGTATCCGGATTACCCGTGCCCGTCGGCCGCCTCCAGCGGAGGGTCGGCGGTCGAGTCGTCGGTGGGGTCGCGGGCGGACTCGCCGACCATCTCGACATCGACGTCACCAAGGTACGTGTTGCGTTCACGGTGCTTGCCGCCCTCGGTGGGCTGGGTGTCGTCGCCTACGGGCTGCTGTGGATATTCGTTCCGCCCGGAGCGGACACGGATCGGCCTTCCGGAACCGAACGGCGTCGCGCCGTGGGACTTGCGGTCATGGGTATCGCACTCGCCATCGGATTGTCATGGCTGTTCAGCGGAGGCGCGGCCTCGGCCATTGCGCCGATCGTCGTCGTGTCGGTGGGGGCCGCCCTCATCTGGCGGGAATTCGATGCCGAAGGTCCCCGCTCGGTGTTCGGTCTGCCTGCCAAACCGACCGTACTCACGTGGGCGCGAGTCCTCGGAGGGCTCACCCTCGTGGTCACCGGTCTCGGCGTGGTGGTCCTCGCTCAGGTGGACGTCGAGGCGTTGCGGTCGTCGTTGCTTGCCGTCATCGTCACTTTGGTGGGGGCTGCGCTGCTGTCCGTGCCGTTGTGGATTCGTATGTGGCGGGCGCTGGAGACCGAGCGTGCGGCGCGGGTCCGCACCGAGGAGCGCGACGAGATCGCCTCGCACCTACACGATTCGGTGTTGCAGACGTTGGCGCTGATCCAGAAACAGGCGAACAGTCCGCAGGAGGTCGTGCGGCTTGCGCGCAGTCAGGAACGCGAACTGCGGCGTTGGCTCTTCGGAGGCGACGAAACTCCCCGCACGTCTCTGGCGGAAGCATTGCGCACCATCGCCGGGGAAGTGGAAGACCAACGAGGTGTGTCCGTGGCTCCCGTGATCGTCGGTGACGTGGCCCCCGATGACGAGGACGTATCGGCCGAAGCGCTCACCGCGGTCCTCGGTGCCACCCGGGAGGCACTGGTCAACGCTGCGAAGCACGCGCAGGTCGACAACATCGACCTGTTCGCAGAGGTCGAACCTCACGAGATCAGCGTGTTCGTCCGCGATCGCGGTGTCGGCTTCGACCCGGACACCGTACCGGAAGACCGGCAGGGCCTGGCACGATCGATCACCGCCCGCATCGAACGACGCGGCGGGCGCACCGTGGTCAAGACCGCGCTGGGGAAGGGCACGGAGATCCGCATCCACATGCCACGTTCCGGTAGGGGACACGCCGACGAGACGACCCCGCAAGAGGAAGGTGCGGGGGGAACGACCCTAGAGTGGGAGGTGACACAGCCCCACCACGAGGAGCAGCCCCAGTGAGTTCGACCCCGGCGACCCCGTCCGAGATCTCCGAATCGACCCGGCGTTTCCGGGTTTTTCTCGTCGACGACCACGCGGTGTTCAGGTCCGGCGTCCGGGCCGAGCTGGGACGCGAGCAGGACATGGAGATCGTCGGCGAAGCCGGCGGCGTCGCGGAGGCAGTTGCGGGGATCGACTCGATGAAGCCGGATGTGGTGCTGCTCGACGTGCACATGCCCGACGGGGGTGGTGTCGCGGTGCTCGGCCGCATCGATTCGGGTTCGGTGTGCTTGGCGCTGAGCGTGTCCGATGCCGCAGAGGATGTCATTGCGGTGATCAGGGCGGGTGCCCGTGGCTACGTCACCAAGACGATTTCCGGGCCGGATCTCGCCGACGCCGTACGTCGGGTGGCCGGAGGAGACGCGGTGTTCAGCCCTCGGCTTGCGGGGTTCGTGCTGGATTCGTTCACCGGTAGGTCCACCGCACCCGAGCCCCCACTCGACCCGGAACTCGATTCGTTGACACCGCGCGAGCTCGAGGTGCTGCGACTGCTCGCCCGCGGATACACGTACCGTGAAATCGCCGAGGAACTCGTGATCTCGGTGAAGACCGTCGAGACGCACGCGTCGAATGTGCTGCGTAAGACGCAGCAGTCCAACCGCAATGCGCTCACCAGGTGGGCGCATCGGCGGCGTATCGACTGACGCGGCCGGGGGCGCTGTTCAGTGCGTGACGAGCCGTTCGGTGCTCCTCGCCGCGATCGCCCGGGTCACGTTGTCGATACCGGACAGGACCGTGGCACCGTACCCGTCATCGGTGAGTGCATCGACGTAGATCCGTGCCGCGGTGAGGTGTTCGGTGGCGGCACCGAAATCACCCAGGCGACGGTGATCGTCGGCGAGATTGAGATGCAGCGACGGGTAGAACCCGCGGATCTGCAGCGACGCGTGCTCTTGCTGCACCCGGGTGTCGTCGAGAGAGTCGGCGGCCTCGAGCGCGCGGGTGTCCCACATGAGGGATGTTGCGGCATCGTCGTACAGGTCGGCGAGGAAGTGCGCGAGAGTGCATCGGTGCAGAGCGTCGCCGCCGGGTCCGATCTCGTCCCACAGATTTTCGAGGCGGAGTCGTGCGGCGGCGGTGTCGCCGGAACGGCCCGCGGTGACGGCGTCGGTGATGGCGGCCATGGTCGGGTCGGGCGTGGTCATGAGTCTCCTCGGTGCGGTAGCTCTGGGCGAGACGGAGAATGGCACACGGTACCGACAGTATGCGGGGTCGGGTGATCCGACAGTGTGCGGGGTCGGGTGACCCGACAGTGTGCGGTGTCAGGCCACGAGGAATGCGATGACGAGCGCGACGACGAGTGCGACCAGGATGATCGCAGCCATCACCGCCATTGCCATCGGTGCGTACGCGAGGACCTTCTCCTGCGTCGATTCCGGGAGGTCGCCCTTGGGTCTCAAGCGGTCGAGTGCACCGGTCACCCACGACGCGGGTGAGCCGGTGTTTCCGGTCCGCGGTGTCGCGGGAATGGTCAGGGGCTGATCCATGAACGAACTGCGGGGACGTGCCTGGTCGTCGACCGGGGTCGACCGTTGCGCCCAGGAGGGAACGGTGCCGTCCTGGGACACGATGGGCCGGCCGCGGAGCACGGCTGGGTCTCCTCCGGGGCCGAGCACCACCTCGGTGAGGCGATTACGTGCCTCGGTCATGGTCGGCCGCCGTGCGGGGTCGGGTTCGAGCATGGTGAGCAGGGTGTCGGTGAGGAGTCCGGTCCTGGTGGGCGGGATGATCTCGGCGCGGGCGACACGGTGCAGTAGCGCGATCGAGTCCGCTTCGTAGCCGAACGGCGGCTGCCCCTCGATTGCGGTGTAGAGGGTGGCACCGAGGGAGAATACGTCGCTGGCTTCGGTGGGATCGGCGCCCCGCGCGACCTCGGGCGCGAAGTATGCGGGCGTGCCGATGATCACGCTGGACGGATCGTTGTCGCCTTTGGCACGGGCGATACCGAAGTCGCTGATCTTCACGACGCCTGCGGCGTTGCCGCGTTCGGCGATGAGGATGTTGCCGGGCTTGACGTCGCGATGCACGATGCCGGCCTCGTGGGCGGCTGTGAGGGCATCGGCGACGTCGGCGCCGATCTGCGCGACCACGTATGGCGGCAGGGTGTCGATCGCGTTCATGACCTGAGCGAGGCTGCGGGACGGCAGATGCTCCATGACCAGCCACGGTTCGCCGTAGTGGAGCGCGACGTCGTACATGGAGATCGCGTGCTCGTGGGTGAGCTGGGCAGCGACCCGGCCCTCGCGGAGTGCACGTCGGCGGATCTCTTCGGCGGCGGCAGGGTCGAGATCTGCGGTGGAGATCACCTGTTTGACGGCCACATTCCGTCCGAGTCGGTTGTCGCGGGCGAGCCATACGGCGCCCATGCCTCCGCCACCGAGCTTGGAATCGAGTCGATAACGCCCGGCCACCAGGTGATCCGGACCGACGACCCTTCCCTCGCGTTCCCGTTCTGCCACCTCACGAGGGTAATCGATCCGGGCGGAAGTCTCGGCGGGTCGACTGATCCAGGTGTGCGTGATCACTTGACGGCAGATGCCGGTATCGGGTCTACTGAGAGCGGTTCGAAAATACGTTCGAACTCAATTCTGGCTGGGCCACGTCTTCCCCGTGGTCGGCAGGTCGTGGACGAATGCGACTGGCGGATGACAGGGGTGCACGTGGGTGAAGATGCGGTCGGCAGTAGTGGGCAACCGAGTCGAGCGGAACGGATCGAGGCGTTGAGGCGCCGCATTTCCGCTGTTCCTGCGAAAGGGGAAGTCTCCGCGCCCGTTTCGGCACACAGTCCGGTCGAGCGGTTGCTTCCGGTGCCGGGGCCTCTCGCCGAGTTGCTTCCGCGTAGAGGATTGGTCCGCGGCACCGTGGTGTCGGTGTCGGGGTCGGCATCGTTGCTGCTGGGCATGGTGGCAGCGGTGACCGCGGCGGGTGGGCACGCCGCCGTCATCGGCCATCGGCGACTCGGGCTACTTGCGGCAGCGGAGATGGGGGCGCAGCTGAGCCGGGTGGCAGTGATCCCCGATCCAGGGCCCGACCCGGTGGAGGTCGCGGCGATACTGCTCGACGGGCTGGACCTGGTGGTGCTCGGTCTCGGAGGAATGTCGGTTCCGCCGTCGCGGACCCGCGTCGTCGCTGCTCGTGTCCGGAGTAAAGGCGCGGTCCTGGTAGTCACCGACGGCCGCTGGGACGGCGCGCAGCTGCGTCTCGAAGCGCAGGTGAGCGGTTACGAGGGGTTGACAGGCCCCGGACGGGCGCGGCTGTGCGGTACCCGATTGTCGGTGCGGGCCCTGGGGCGCGCCGTCGTTCCCCGGACCGCGCGCATCGATGTCTGTGCCGAACCCGGCGGCGTGCGGTGGGCATCCGGTGAGCGACGGCACACAGACGTCGTGTCGAATCTCGAGGTGGCCCGGTGACGAGGCGTGATCGTTCGACGTCGCGTGTCGTGGCGGTGTGGTGTCCGGACTGGCCCGCAGTAGCCGCGGCTGCCGCAGCGAACATTCCTGCCACCACGCCGAGTGCGGTGGTGTCCGCGAATCGGGTGGTCGCATGTTCGGAATCGGCCCGGGCTGCCGGTGTGGTACGAGGCTCGGTGCGTCGTGAAGCTCAAGGGAGATGCCCTGAACTTCATGTGGCACAGTATGATCCGGATCGGGATGCGCGACTCTTCGAACCGGTGGTCGCGGCGATCGATGCGGCCGCCCCCGGCGTCGAGGTATTGCGTCCGGGTCTCGTGGTTCTCGCGGCGCGCGGTGTCGTGCGATGGTTCGGATCGGAGGAGGCCGCCGCCGAACGTCTCGTCGACGAGGTCGCGTCGGTCGGAGTGGAATGCCAGGTGGGTATCGCCGACGAACTGTCCACCGCGGTGCTCGCCGCGCGTCGGGCAGTGTCGGTGCCGAGCGGAGCCGGCCCCGAGTTCCTCGCTCCGCTGCCGATCTCCCAGTTGTCGGTGGAACCGGCGCTCGCTGCTCCGGAACGAGCCGAGCTGGTGGATCTGCTTCGTAGGCTCGGGGTACGCACGATCGGCGCCTTCGCGGCGCTGTCCGTCTCCGATGTGGCGTCGAGGTTCGGTGCCGACGCAGTGGCGGCGCACCGGAGTGCACGTGGACTACCCGAACGCCCGCCGTCGGGGCGTGCGGTTCCCCCCGATCTCACCGTGGCACACGCATGCGACCCTCCTGTCGAGCGTGTGGACACGGCGGCGTTCATCGGCCGGATGCTTGCCGAACTGCTGCACACCCGCCTTGGTGCGGCCGGTGTGGCGTGCACACGGCTGCTCGTCTCTGCCCGCACCGGCAACGGAGAGGAACTGGCGAGGACGTGGCGCTGTGCCGAACCGCTGACACCCGAGGGGACCGCAGACCGAGTGCGGTGGCAACTCGACGGCTGGCTCACCGGACGCAGCGCCGACCGCCCCACCGCCGGGGTCACGATGCTGCGTCTCGAGCCCGTGGAGGTGGTGACGTCCGGCGCCTTGCAGCTGGGTCTGTGGGGCGGCGTCGGTGACGAGGACGAACGGGCACGACGGGCGCTGGCCCGGGTGCAGGGTCTGCTCGGAGGTGACGCAGTCAGAGTGGGAGCGCTCAGCGGTGGGCGCGGTCCCACCGAACGAATCACGCTCGTCCCGGTGGGGGAGGCGGCGGTACCGTCGTCGGATCCGGATGCGCCCTGGCCGGGACGGCTACCGCCACCGGCTCCGGCCTTGGTGATGCGCGTACCGCCGCCGATCGCGGTGGACGACGACGTGGGCGAGGAGGTGACGATCACCGAGCGGGGTCTGCTCAGCGGTCGGCCGGCGCAGTTGCGATGGGGAAGTCGCAGCTGGCAGGTGACAGGATGGGCGGGGCCCTGGCCGGTGGACGAATATTGGTGGGACCCCGAGGCTGCCCGCGACATCGCACGACTGCAGGTGCTGCTCGACGGGGGGCGGGCCCTGCTGATCGTCCGCGGAGCCGAGGGATGGACGGTCGAAGGCATCTACGACTGACTACCCTGTTCGGTTGTGGAGACGTCTGTGCACACCTCAACGCCGAACGGTGTTGCGATCGCCTACCGGCAATCGGAACCTCACGGAGGCGGCAGGGGGGTTCCGGTGGTGCTGGTGCACGGCATGGGCGGTGACGGACGAACCTGGGACAGGTTCACTCGGCGGCTCACTGCTGCTGGGCGCAGAGTCGTCGCAGTGGATCTGCGCGGGCACGGCCGCAGTGCTCGCGCGTCGTCGTACCGGTTCTCGGAGTTCGCCGCCGATGTCGCCGGGCTGTGTGAGCACCTGGGTTTCGACACGGTGGATCTGGTGGGCCATTCCCTCGGTGGGCACACCGGTTCGCTGGTGGCGCAGCAGCAGTCCGGATTGGTGCGACGGCTTGTTCTGGAGGAGGCGCCGTTGCCGTTGCGCGAGGGTGATCCGGTTCCCGAGATTCCTGCGCACCGGCCCACTCCCGCTGAACTGTGGCATGCCGCGACCAGTATGGTGCTCAACCCGCGGGCGGTGTTCACGTTCGACCGATCGATGACCGAGTCGGTGGTATCCGAGTTCCACACCCCGAATCCGGACTGGTGGGAACAACTTCCGTTGCTGAAGTCTCCGACGATGCTGCTGCGCGGCGTGCGACGCGGAAGCATGGTCGACCCGCGCCTGCTCACCGACGCGCTGTCGCTGCTTCCGGACGGTGTGGTGCGGGAGATTCCGTGCGGACACAGTATCCATCGCGATCGGTCGGGAGAATTCGCGGCAACGGTGCTGCCCTTTCTCGCCGACTGACCATCCGGGTGTGTCGGTCTGCTCATTCGGTGGTGCTGTCGAGGGCGGTCGGCCAGCCCGGGGTGAAGGGCTCGACCTCTGGCGCGGTGGTGAGGACGTCACCAGGGAAGGTGAGAGGTTCGGACCGTTGGAACACGTCTGTGCAGTAGTCGACCAACTGTCGGTCGATCGGATTGCGGGTATCGAAGAACCAGTCGTCGAAATCGACAGATTGTTCGATGGTCCACCCTTTCAGCACATTCCAATTCGGATGGGCAGTTCTCGCATTGAAATCGAGTATGGGTACGGCGTTCGAAGGGGCGGTTCGGGTTACCGCGATAACCACTACGCTGCTGCCCGGATCTCGCACGGTCCATGTATTGTTCGTGGGTTCGGCAGTACCCGAACGATCTTCGCAAAAGACGGCGCGGGTCGTGTCGCGCCCCATCCGGTCGGTGAGCGTCCTGACGTCGATGACATGGTTCCGGATCGTGCCGGTTCGGGGGAATGCCTGCGTAGTCTCAGGCACATTGTACGGCGCGGTGTCGATGAAGCCGGGATATGTGGAATAGGTGCTTCCTGAGCTGTAGTAGAAGTCCTCCGACTCCTGGAACGCGCGGACGGCCTGGATCTCAGGGGATTCCAAACTGAATCCGGGGTCGGCGGTCCATCGATGCGCGAGGCTCTGTGCCTCGGAAATTGCAGAGTCGGGGGGGTTCGGGGGAATCCCTGGAGGGGGTTTGACCGGGGCGCATCCCACACAAAGGAGGACGGCGCAGGTAAACACATTTCTCACGATCCGAGTCATGTGGAAATTACCGGACGAAGTTCACGGTGGGCGCAACATCGCGGTAGCTGATGAAATATTCCTCATTGTAATTGTCCGAATAGTCGGTGCCGTATTCGGCAGTCAGTGCCGTTGTGATCATCTTCCGAACTTCCTGAGCGGGGTGACTGAGAGGATCGGTATATTCTCTCGCCTGTGTTCCGTCGACAGGAAGGATCCCCACTGCGGTGAGATTCTCGACTGCGGACGGATGTGAAGGACTTCCATCTGTTTCGACGAGATAGCGCGCAATCCTCATATCGTTCTCCGCGGATATCGTCGAGTCGTTCAGTGTGAATGCACTGTTCTCTGTGGGGGTTTCGGGAATCGTGAAGTGGTCCCGCACCATCGGACTCAGCATGTCCATCGCCAGGCCGGCTGTAAAGTTCGCGGGAACGAACGATGCGATCGTGTTGCGCATCATCGTGTAGCCGGTGTCGTATGCCTGAGTGCGGCGTTCCGCGACGAGGTTCTGGATGTTCTCTTGGTCGCGGGTCTGTTCGAGGGCAGCATTGTAGATGCCGGTGTCGATCAGAGCCTGGATGTGGGCGGTGTTCCCGGCCGCGGCGGTGTTCGGTGAAACGATGCCGTACTTGTCGGGTTCGACGAGGCTGCGCACGAACTCCCGGTCGTATGCCTCCTGGAACGTCAACGCACCACCCATGAACGTCGTGTTCGCATCGGCTCCGGTCGACATCAGTGCGAAGACGCGCTGTGCGTGGTCGAACCGCTTGTCTCCGTCGTCACTGGATTCGACCGCGCGCAAGGTCCATTCGCTGCTGTCCGTATCGATCCCGGCGAGATGCGGAATGTAGCCGACAAGACCGCTGCTCATGGCGTGAAGCAGGGCCGGGTTCGTCTCGCCCAGATCGGACGTGTCGGAACCGTGGACATCCATGAGCCGCTCGTAATTCTCGGCGTGCGAGATGTACTGTGCCAGTCCGAGCGCGGCACGGTCGGCCTGGTCTCGCCGTGCGACCGCGTCGGCGTCATCCGGGTCGGTGGCACCGATGGACCCATCCGTCATCCACGATGTCATCCGGCCGAGTGCCGCGCCGTCGTCCTCCCAGTCGTGGGTGAACAACGGGGTCAGGATGCCATCGCGTTGCGTGTCGGCGGTGCCGTCGCCGTCGAGGTCCCCGGTGAGGATACGTGTGTTGACCTCATTGTTGCGGGTGGCCACATCGAGCAGGGGTTCGCCGAGGCCGGCCGGCACTGATCGTGCCGTGGACGCGAAGGGAGTGTGGTCCGACGCATCGAACAGACCCACCTGTGTGGAGGACGCCTGGACGAGTTCGACGCCGAGGCGTGATCCGGGTACCGCCTCCGACGCCGCGACGGCCGCCCAGAAATCGTTCTGCTGCGTCACCCGTCGGACATAGGTGCCGTCGGGGTCCAGAAGGTGTTCGGCGTGTGCGGCCGCGGCGGCACCGGGTACGGATTCGAGTCGTTCGCGTTCGAACGGCGACACGGATTCGAGGAACTCGCCGAGTGTCGCGGCGGCGGGTGTCGATGGTCCGAGCTGGGTCAGCGCTCGCACATCCTCCGGGAGTCGCTCCCAGTCGCCTTGTGCGCCGCCCGCGTCGAAGACCTGCTCGTGCGACACGATCAGAACACCCGAGCTCAAGGCTTCAGCGGCGGCCACCGCCTGCGGCCCACCGTCATCCATGAGGGCGCGATTGAGGGCCAGGAATCCGTCGACACCACCCTCGCGATACAGGTCTTCGAGGTACTGGACCGCTCCAGCAGGGAGTGTGCGGATATCCTTCCCTGCCGCAAGGTCGGCGAGGGCCGAAGGGTCGAGTCCCGCGGCCGTCAGATTGGACAACAGGCGGCCGACCTCCTCGTCCGTGAGCTCGCCGTCGTCGAACATCTTCCAATCGTGCGCCGCTTCGTCCGGTGAGAATGTGGCAGCTCGTGGTGTCACGTCTATCAGTTCGGAGACCGCCTGAACGATCAGCGCGGCGTAGTGGTCGTCGATCTCTTCGAGACCGACGAGGTGGGTGCGGATCGCGTCGGAGTGCTCTGCGGCGGTGCGCTCACCGGGCTCCGGATCGGCACCCTTTCCGGTGACCACACCGGAGTCGTCGACAGTGAAACCGGCACGTTCGGCATCGGCGATCGCGTTGTGGACGGTGCGGAGCATCCATGACAGCGACTCTTCTGCTCTGCGGACCAGCGCGGCCAGTGCTTCGAATTCCCCGATCACGATGCCGATGTACCGCTGTTCGCGGTCGAGGTGGTGTTCGCATGCCTCGGCTGCCCGACCCTCCCAGTGGTGCCAGAGCGTCGACGCCGATCCGGAGAGTCGGGTGCGGGCGGTGTCGAGGCCGGTGGCCGCGTCGTCGACGGCGTTCGCGCAGTCGGTGAGCACGGAAGGGGCCCAGTGCCGGACATGCCCGATCTGTGGGATCACTCCGGAACGGCCGCGGCGAGTTCCGCGGCCAAGTATGCGTCGGTGTGCTCGTAATCTGCACCGACGCGATCGAGGGTATCGGCCAACGACCACGCGCGGTCGGCGATCAGCGAGATCGCGCGCCGCATCGCCGCCTCGGCCGAACCGAGCGCCGTCACGACGGCCGCGCCACCGGTGAATCCGTCGGCCGCTCCCGCGACGACTCTGCGTGTGTCGATGCCGCTGACAGCCTCCGCATTCGAATCGAAAGATTGAGATACCACACGCATCTCGTCGATGTCGGCTCTGATGGTGTCGTCCATCGTCCCCCCCGGGCCGTTGATAGTGCGAACACGATAGCGCACGTCCTCCGCCGGTCTTTCATGAGACGGTCCCTCGCGGCCATTTCTTCGGGCTCTCGCCTCGGACTGGACTGGCATACGATCGGGTCATGCCCTTGTCTTCGCCCGACCGGAAGCTTCTCGCGACCTCCGCTCTGTTCGTCGTCTCGCAGGCGAACATTGCCCGTGTCCTCGGTTCCACCGCACTGACCGTCGGCACGGTGCAGACGACGTTCTCGGCGTCGAAGTACCGGAAGATCCTCGACAATCTCGGACCCGCCGAGCTCTCCCGCTATCGGGAGCACTACTACTGGGACATGTTCCACCCACTGACCTTCGCGGTGGCATTGCGAGCCGGTGCGCGCGCACTCGACGCGCATCGGCCGCTGTCGCCGGTCGTGCGCAGAATCCTGCTCACCGCACCCGTGATCGCCGCGGCGGGCGACTACGCGGAGAACGCCACCGGCCTGTACCTGCTCGACCACCGCGACAAGATCACCGACGACACGGTGCGCGCCGCATCCACGATCAGCGTCACCAAGTGGGCGCTCGCCGTCGGCTGCCTCGCCTATCTGTCCCAGGGCTTCCTCCGGATGTGGACGCAGGCGGGGGTCAGACGACTGCGGCGCAAGCGCTGACACCGTCGCTGGCCGACTTTCTTCGAGGCTCCGGCCGAGACACAATGGCGACGTGACCACCGCTGCACCCACCTGCTCGGCGCTGTCCGCCGTCGACGAACCGCTGCCCGGCACCACCGCGACAGCCCCCGGATATGTATGCCTGGAGTTCCCGTCTGCCTGGGGCCGCGACGTACTCGACGGCACCGCGCTCGGCGCGGAGTTGTCGAGTGAACTCTCGGCCCGCGCGGATGCGGCGGGGGTGCGGATCATGCTCATCCGGCGTCCGGGCCGCGACCTTCCACGCCCGGTGAAGACCGTGCTCCTCGCGCGAACCGAGCCGGGCAACGTGTGGTGTGAACGCCTCGAGATCACCGACCCGGCGGAGCTGCTCGACATCGTGACGCCCGTGGTGGCCGGAGCCCCTCCGGGCCTGGGGGAGGCGGTCTCCGGCCCGACCGTGCTCGTCTGCGCGCACGGCAAGCGCGACCGGTGTTGTGCCGTCCTCGGGCGCCCGATCGCGGCGGCGCTACAGGCGGAACTCACCCTCGGTAGCAGCGAGAACCATGCCTCGGACTCGGTGTGGGAGTGCTCGCACACCGGAGGGCACCGGTTCGCGCCGTCGATGATCGTGCTGCCCACTGGATACTCGTATGGTCGCCTCGACGCGGCGCAGAGCGTCGAGGCGGTGCGCGCGGCGGTACGCGGTGAGGTCTATGTACCCGGCGCGCGTGGCCGCAGCACATGGGGAGCGGCGGGCCAGGTTGCCGAACTCGCGGTCCGTGACGTTGTCGGAGACCACTCGATGGATGCCTTCACCGTCGATGAGACCGGCACGGAGCCGCTGGTACGACACCGCGACGGTCGGGCCTGGAGGGTCGATGTCGAGACCCGGGAGCTTGCCGCGCGGCCCGTGAGTTGTGGAGCCGCGCCCAAACCCGTGCGTCCGGTGGTCGCCACGAAAGTAACTGCCCTGTAACTCTATCGAGAGGGTGACTCGGCGGCCAGTGTCGCGACACCGTCGAGGATCCGGTCGAGACCGAACGAGAATGCGTCGTCGCGTCGCGCCCTGCCGGCGGGATCCGCGAACGCCGCCGCGGTTTCGGGGAACCGGTCGCTGTGGGTGGCGAGCACGGGTCCGATAAGTTCGGCGAGTTCGGCCTCGGGCCGGTCGCTACCCGATCTCTGCTGCGCGCTTCCACGTACGTGGAAGGTGAGCATGGCGAGGACGTCGAGACGTTGCGATCCGTCCAGCGGTGTTTCCCGCAATGCCAGGAGTCCTTCTTCGAACCAGGCGAGTTCGTGTGGACCGGGGATGCGCGTGCCGACGGTGATCTCGAGCGACCACTGGTGGGCGCTCATACGCTGGTGTAGCGCGATCGCCCACCCGCGGAGTCGGTCGCGCCATGAGCCGGATCGAAGCGCGGGCGGGTTGCCGAGGGCGTGGTCGAGGGCGAGTGCGACGAGTTCGGTCTTGCCCGGTACGTACCGGTACAGGCTCATCTTCGCGACGCCGAGTGCGTCGGCGACCCGCTGCATCGTGACGGCATCGATCCCGTCGGTGTCGGCGGTCGCGGCTGCGGCGGAGACGAGCTCGTCGCGGGTCAGGCGGGGTTTCGGGCCGCGTTTGGCGCGCGGAGGGTCGGGCCAGAGGGTCTCTGCCAGGGACGCCGCGCTCCCCGGCTCGGGCGTTGCCTCGGACATGTTCCTCCCGTCGAGCCTTGAAACTGCGTCTACCGTACGCTATTTTTAAAAGCGTCTATAAGACGCAATTAAGGAGTGTCATGTCCTCACACAAGGTGCTGATCTCCGGAGCGAGCATCGCCGGACCCGCGCTGGCGACCACACGGCCGCATTCGCCGCATACGACCAGCGGATGCGGTCACTGACCGCGGTGGCGCGTCGCGGTAGTGCCGGCCCGTTCCTGGCTCCTCCCTCGCAGCTGCGGATTCGCCTGCGCGACCTCACCTTCGCCAACCGGACGCTCTTCCGCACGATGATGCGCATGACCGATCTGTTCGCCACCGACGACAGCGTGCCCGACTACGCACTGCAGTGACCGGAGCGCGCAGGCTCCGGCCTTCAGGCCGGTGATAGCGCATCAGGTTTGTCAGTGACCGAGCCCGACCTTCTCGTGGAGCTTCTTCATCCACTGCGGAGCCCACCAGTTGGCCTCACCCATGAGTTTGATCAGCGATGGAACCAGCAGCATCCGCACGACGGTCGCATCGATGACCAGGGCAATGATCATGCCGACCCCGAGGAACTTCATGATCGACAATCCCGAGATGGTGAACGCGCCGGTCACCACGATCAGCAGTAACGCCGCGGAGGTGACCACACGCCCGGTGCGCGCGATGCCGTACTCGACGGCTTCGACTGTCGTCGCTCCGGCCGCGCGCGCTTCGACCATGCGCGAGATCAGGAACACCTCGTAGTCGGTGGACAGGCCGAACACCACCGCGAGGATCAGCACGACGAATGTCGGCTCCAGTTCGCTGGGTACCACACCGAGCAGTGCCGCTCCGTGCCCGAGTTGGAACACCCAGGTGAGCACGCCGAAGGTCGCGGCGAGACTCAAGCCCGCCATCAGCACCGCCTTGATCGGCAGCACCACCGACCCGAACGCGAGGAACAGCAGGATCAGGGTCGAGACCACCATGATCAGGACCATCCACGGCAGTGCGTCGGAGACCGCGGTATTGGCATCGTCGACCAGTGCCCGGCTCCCGCCGACGAGAAGTTCCGTACCGTCCGGGACGGGGATCGACCGCAGTTCGTCGGTGATCTCGCTGGCTCGGTCGGTGCCGTCCACGCCGTGTCCGTAGACGGCCTGCACCACGGCGACGTCGTCCTGCTGTCCGACGGTGACAACCTGGGAGATCCCTTCGATACCGGCGACTTCACGCGACACCGCACGGATGGCATCGGGGTCGGCGACCTGACCGCCCTCGTCACGCAGGACGAGCGTCGGCCCGTTACCGCTGCTCGGGAAGTCGTCGAGGAGCGTCTGGGTGGCTGCGCGCGCGGCACTGTCCTCGGGCAACGCGGTGTATTCGACCTCCCCGAACTGTGCCTGGAAGACCGGGGTGGCGAGCAACAGCAGGCCCGCGGTGATGGTGATCGCAATGAGGGCAGGCCGCTTCATGACCTTGCGTACGACACCGCCCCAGAACTTGCGCGCACGGGCCTCGCTGCGCGTCGAGGCCTCCCGATCCCAGGTCCACGCGTTGATGCGGTGCCCGAGGAGCGCCAATACGGCCGGCACCGCGGTCAGCGACAGAACGGCCGCGCTGAACACCGAGGCCATCGCTCCGAGGCCGAGCGACCGCAGCACCGCCTGCGGGAACACGAGCATGCCCGCGAACGCGCAGATGAGCAGAGCCGCCGAGAACATCACGGTGCGACCCGCAGTCAGCATCGTTCGTTTCGTCGCCGCGGCCGGGTCCGATCCCGATGCGAGTTCCTCGCGGTAGCGGCTGACGATGAACAGGCCGTAGTCGATCGCCAGACCCAGACCGATCAGCGACGTGATGTTGAGCGCGTACGACGACACCTCGGTGACCGTCGACAGCAGGCGCAGCGTCGCGAGGGAAGAGAAGATGGCCAGCACACCGACGAAGACCGGGACGGCCGCGGCTACCACTCCGCCGAAGATGAAGACGAGCAGGACGAGAGTCACCGGGATGGCAATGGCCTCGGCCTTGATGAGATCTCGTTCGAGGGTGTGGGTGAATTCGATGGAGACGACTGTGTTGCCTGCGAACTGCGACTCGACCCCGGGCACCTCGAGCGCGTCGAGGGCCGACTGGAAGTCGGCCGCCGTCACCCCCGAGTTCGTGCCGAGCGTGATGGTTGCCCCCACACTGCGTTGATCTGTCGAGAGCAACAGTTGATTCGTCGGTGGTGGCGCCGTCCAGTAGGTCGTGATGGCCTCGGACGGGTACTGCTCGTCGAAGGCAGCGAGTGTCTGCTCGATGTCGGGCCGGATGTCGTCGACGGTGCTGCCCTCGGGTGCGGTGTACATCGCGACGATGTCCGCAGTCTGCGACCCGAACGTGTCGTAGATGATCTGTTGGGCCTGCATGGCTTCGCTGTCGGCGACGTAGTAGCCGGAACTCGACAGCTTGCCGAACACACCCACGCCCCAGACGCCGGCGGCGAGTACCACGAGCAGGACGGCGGCGAGGACCCACCGGCTTCTCGTGACGACGATCTCGGCCCAACGGTTCATTCGTACTCCCGGTTCGCTCGGTGCTGCCGAACGGCAACTGTAATCGCGAGCGGAACCGGGGTAGTCCTCGGTAGGGGCGGGAAGAAGGCGGACCGACGCGCCGGATGCCTCACGGCACGGGGCGCAACGTGGTTCCAGCCGGACGGTATTCCACGAAGGCAATTCACATTGGCTCCGGGGCGTACGCGACGCGTCGATCCGAATGGGTCAACGCGGTCGCACGAGGATCTATTCCGTGCGCCGAGTCATGTGACGAGGCACAAATCTTACTACCCGGTGTGCCCCTCGCCGCTGTGAGCCGAGTGGGCGGACAGAACGCCCACCTGATCGACTTCCTCGGCGCCGACGACCACGAACTGGCCCATCATGCCGTCGTCCTCGTGCCGGAGCAGATGGCAGTGATACATGTACGGAACAGTGGGGTCGGTGTGGTCGTCGAACCGCATGAGCAATCGCACCGTTGCCCCGGGCGGCACATAGACCGTGTCCTTCCGGCCTGCCAGTGTCGGGTGGTCCGCAGGCATGCCGGTCGCGTCGAGTACCTGGAACTGCACGTCGTGGATGTGGAAGTTGTGCACCATCCCGCTGACGTTGCTGACCTCCCACAACTCGGTAGTACCGACGACGACGACTTCGTCGATGCGGTTCATGTCCATTTCGAGGTTGTTGATCTCGGTGCTGCTGGTGAGGTCGAAGGTCCGGGTGACTGTGGGTTCGCCGAGATCCTCCAGCGTCGTCAGACGGTCCGGGACCGATTCGTTGGGTTCGAGAGAAGCCGCAGCGCGCAGCTCGAGGACGTCGAGGCTGTCGTCGCCGCCCGAGAAACGGGACTGCCAGAAGTCGGCACGCAGATCAGGTGGGGTGCTGCGAAGTACGTTGCGGGTGCCCGCCGGTGCCTCGACGACGATCTCCGCACGCTCTCCGGGAGAGAGCTGGAGGTTGCGGAGGGTCGCGGGCGCTTCCAGTAGTCCTCCGTCGGTACCGATCAGGCGGAACGGCAGACCGGTGTCGAACGAGAAGTTGTAGATGCGCGCGTTCGACGCGTTGAGCAGGCGTAGGCGGACACGTTCGGTGGTCACGTCCAGGACCGGGCCGGGGGTTCCGTTGACGAGGATTTCGTCGCCGAGTGTCCCTACGTTGGAGAATATGGAGTCACCCTCGTCGAGTTGCGTTCCGTCGAATTTCTTGTCTTGCACGATGACCGGGATGTCGTCGACGCCGTAGTCGTCGGGGAGTGCGGGACCGTCCGGTTCGTCGAGCAGGAACATGCCTGCGAGCCCGCGGTACACATGCGATGCGGTGGAGCCGTGCAGGTGCGGGTGGTACCAGAGCGTGGCGGCGGGCTGGTCGATCGTCCAGTGTGGCGACCATGTGGTGCCGGGCTCGACGGTCTGGTGCGGGCCACCATCCATCGCGGCGGGAAGGTGCATTCCGTGCCAGTGCAGTGTGCTCGTCTCGCCGACCTCGTTCGTCACGTTCACCCGGACGTTCTCGCCGCGTGTCGCCCTCAGCGTCGGTCCGAGATAGTCACCGTTCACGCCCCACGTTTCCGTGTCCGGGCCGTGTCCGAGGTCGCTGGTGCCGCGCTGCAACGTCAGGTCGAACACACGGGTGCCGTCTTCGGCGACCGTGCTCTCCGCGAGTGGTGGAATGTGCAGCGGCCGGTCGAAGGTCACCTCGCCCGTCGTGTCGATCTCGGTTGTATTCCAGAAGTAGAGTCCGGCACCTGCCACGCCGAGAATCAGCGTCGCGCCGACGGCGAACAGGGTCGCCACGATCCGCCCGAGTAATTTCACATGTTGAATCCTGGTCGTCGGCCGGTGCGTACACATCCGGTGTGGAACCTGATTTCCTGATGGGGGAGAACCACTACTCGGGGAACGGCCGACAGGTAACGAACGGCCCCAGCCACCGCTGCCAAGGCACACGGGTGCCCTGGTAGCGGTGACTGTCGCTGATCGGATTGTGGGTCAGACGACCAGGTCCGGCCGGTTTCCCGGTATCGGGGTGCGGAACAGGTCCACACTCGTGCGCGTCTGCCCAGGCAGGGGGTGTCGAGCATCCGGGGAAACTGCATCCGCCGTCGCGGACCGCCAACGCGCGGCGTTGCGCGACCGTTGCGGTCCGGTGCGTCCGCCCGTGCGCCAGGGGCAAGCCGTGTTCGTCGCGGCGGTGAGCCAGTGTTCGTCGCGGCGGTGAGCCAGTGTGCGGGGCTGCGGTAGCTGTGGACTCGAGACTTGCTGTTCGCGCGGGTCGGGGAGCCACTAATCTCGATCCATGCGCATTCATCTCGGACCCGGGCAAGACGATCACCTCGCGGCCGCGATCGCCGACGGCGGGGGAACGCTCGCCGAACTCGACGTCGCGGACGCTCTCGTGTGGGACGGCGGTCCCGACGAGTTCCCGCGAGACCTGCCCGACCGCATCCGCTGGGTTCAGCTCACCTACGCGGGTATCGAGCCGTTCTTTCGGGCGGGGTTGATCGACGATCGGCGTATGTGGGCGAATGCGTCCGGAGTGTACGCCGACAATGTCGCCGAGTATGCCGTTGCGGGCCTGCTCGTAGGGCTTCGGCAATTCCACACGTCGCTGGCTGCGAAGAGCTGGCGTAAGGACGATATCGACCCCCGGGTGCGGACCCTCCATGGGTCGACAGTGGCGATCGTGGGGGCCGGGGGGATCGGCCGGGCCATGATCCCGCGGCTGCACGCCCTCGGCGTCGACGTGGTGGCCGTCAACCGCTCAGGTCGCACGGTCGATGGAGCGAAGGTGACGTTGCCGTCGAGTCGCACCGCCGAAGTATGGTCGATGGCAGATCATTTCGTGATCGCGGCCCCCGCAACCGGGGAAACAGACCAGCTCGTCGACGCTGCTGTGCTCGAGGCGATGCCGGACACCGCGTGGCTCGTCAACGTGGCACGGGGCAACCTCGTCGACACCGACGCGCTCGTCGACGCAATGCGAGCGGGGAAGATCGCCGGTGCCGTGCTCGACGTGACCGATCCCGAGCCTCTGCCGGGCGGCCACCCGCTGTGGGATCTCGACAACGTGGTGATCACGCCGCACATCGCCAACACCCGCAGCGGTCTGCCGGCCGCATTCGCGCCGACCCTGCGCGAGAACGTCCGACGCTTCATCGGGGGAGAAGAACTCCTCGCGCGCGTGGAGCCGAGCGCGGGGTACTGAGACGGCACTGCACTGTCGCAACGGCACTGCACTGTCGCAACGGCACTGCACTGTCGCAACGGCACTGCACTGTCGCACCCTGTTCCTACACTGCCAGCCGTGATCACGGATTCTTCGGCGCAAGCCCGGTCGTTCACGGCCGGGACAGCCGATCTGTCGATCCTTTGTCGGTGGGTGCTTGTACGGTGCGGGTGTGCAACTCAGATACCAGTACCGCGTGTATCCGACGCCCGGTCAGCAGGACATGCTGGCCCGCTCGTTCGGATGCGCACGGGTGGTGTTCAACGATGCGCTGCGCGCCCGGCAGGACGCGTATGCGGCCGGGGTGAAACTCTCGGACACCGACGTGCAGAAACGGGTGGTCACCGCAGCGAAGAACACTCCGCAGCGGGTGTGGCTGTCCGAGGTGGCGTCAGTGGTGCTGGTCCAAGCCTGCCAGGACGCGCGTCGCGCCTACCGGAACTGGTTCGAGTCGCTGTCCGGGAAGCGGAAGGGCCGCAGGGTCGGGGCTCCGCGGTTCCGGTCCCGCAAGGACCATCGGCAGTCGATCCGGCTGACCCGCAACGGGTTCTCGCTGCGCCCGAACCGGACGCTGTATATCGCGAAGGTCGGCGAGCTGAAGGTCGCCTGGTCGCGGGAGTTGCCGTCGGAGCCCTCGTCGGTGTCGATCATCAAGGATGCGGCGGGCCGGTATTTTGCGTCGTTTGTGGTGGAGACCACCGATGTGCCGTTGCCGGAGTGCGATGCGGAGGTGGGGATCGACCTCGGGCTCACGACGTTCGCGGTGCTTTCGGACGGGAAGGTGATCGAGTCTCCGAGGTTCTTCCGCCGCGCCGAACGCAGGCTCCGCAAGGCGCAGCAAAGCCTGTCCCGAAAGGAGAAGGGCAGCAAGAACCGGGCCAAAGCCCGAATCAGGGTTGCCAAGGCGCACGCGAGGGTGGCCGATGCCCGCGCCGATTGGGCGCACACGCACTCCACGGCGATCATCCGCGAGAACCAAGCGGTGTATGTCGAGGATTTGTGTGTCACCGGGTTGGCGCGGACGCGGTTGGCGAAGTCGGTGCACGATGCCGGGTGGGGTGTGTTCATCCGGTTGTTGGAGGAGAAAGCTGCCCGGTATGGGCGGACGTTCGTGAAGGTGGATCGGTGGTTTCCGTCGTCGCAACTGTGTTCGGTGTGTGGGGTGCTCGATGGGCCGAAGCCGCTGTCGGTGCGCCGGTGGCAGTGCGCGGCGTGCGGTGTGGTCCACGATCGCGATCGCAATGCTGCACGAAATATCCTCGCCGCTGGACGGGCGGAGAGGCGAAACGCCTGCGGAGGGACCGTAAATCCTGCCGCCTAGCGGAAGGTAGGTCCCAGTGAAACAGGAACCCACCGAGGTGGCGCGTAGCGCTGCGGTAGGAGTCCCGGTCGTTCACGACCGGGAGGACGTCAAGGTGTCCGACCCTCAACGGACACACGTCGAACGGCCCGTGGCGATGCCCGACCGGTGGGTGCGGGCATTCGGCAATGTTGCCGAGTTGCACCGCGAACTGCGGCGCAGTTTCACTCTCGACGCCGCCGGCGCACGCCAGTTCCTCTCGTCGGTACCTCCGGCCACCGGGACGGGACGCAGCGGCTGGCTCACCCCCGGCGCCTCGGGAGTGCGGCTCACGGCCCGACCCTCCCGCAACGCCGTCCACATCGACGGCCTGCACCGACTCGCGGCCGTGAAACGACTGTTGCCGCACGTACAGGGCGTGACGGTGTACGGGCCGGGCGCCGGAGAAACGGGGCCGGTCGCGGTCGAGTTCACGCTGGGGTCGGCGCGGCTCGTCCTCGGACTGACCGAGCAGACGTGGCGTGGACACTCCGGCGAAGGCGCGTTGCTGCCGGCACTCGCGTCGCCGACGGTCCGCGACGACGCCGAGACGATCTCCGCACTGCTCGCGTTCGAGCCCGTTCTCGACATTCCCCGGCTCGCGCGCGACGCCGCTCTGGACCGGGACGCGGTGCGCCGCGCGCTCGCGGTGCTCGCATCGTCGGGACGGGTCGGCTGGGATCTGCACGACGACGCGTACTTCCACCGCGAACTGCCCGATGATCCCGACCGGGTCGACGCAGACAACCCGAGGCTCGTTGCGGCCCGAGCTCTCGTCGATGCAGGTGCGGTCTCGGAGAACGGCCCGACCGCGTGGACGGTCCGCAGCCAGGGCAGCTCCGGTACCGTGGAGCACCGCGTGACCGACACCGAGCGGTGCACATGCACCTGGTACTTGCGCCACAGCGACCGCCGCGGACTGTGCCGACACGTCCTGGCCGTACAGATCCACCGGAAGGTCACCGCGTGAGCATCAGCGACGAACTCCGTACCGCCATCGATATCTTCACCGACCTCGGTTGGCGCGACGCCGATCTCCACGATGTCCCGACACTCCCACTCGGCGCCGACGAGCAGCGGCGTGTCGCGCTCGCCGGGCTGCGCTCGGGAAGCTGGAGCGAGTTCGGCCGGATCTCGGAGCGTGCCTACGGGTGGATCAGCCGGATCGACGTCGACGAATCCGCGCTTGCGCTGTTCGCGATCAGGCTCGGAGTGGATGCGCGCCGCGCAGCGCAGATCATGCCGTCCTCACACCACGTCGGCGACGAACTGGCCACCGAGGTCCTCGCGGTGCGTGGGCCGGAGTTCGCGCGGCGCTTCATCGACGCGGTGTGTAAGTCGTCGCATCGCGCGTGGGAGCACTCGACGTCGGTGCACGCGGGCGTCGCGGTCCGGCTCGTCGCCCGCCACCGGTTGCCCGTTCCTCAGGATGTCGAATACCTGAAGGACTGGGCGGTGTACGCGCTCGGGGCTCTTACCGGGCAGGGGGAACTGTTTCCCGCCGAGCGCGGCTGGATAGATGAATTCGTTGTGGCGGAACGCTATTCCGAACACGCGCGCGTGGCCGTTGCAGTCGGATTGCCCGCCACGGGGCCGTTCCTCGCGACCCTGGTGCCCGCACTCGAACGCGGGTGGATCGACCGCGGCGAGGTCATCGAACTCGCCTTCGCTGCAGTCGATGCCGCGCAGCGCCCGGGGGACCGGAAAGCGTGGCTGCAGTTACTCACCCGCGACCTCGTCGTTGATCCGGCGGTATTCGTCGACCGTGCCGATGCGATGGTGTCGTTGATGGCATTCGGCGACCCGTTCGCCGTCGAGACGCTCGCTCCCGTGCTCATCGAGAGGGTCGACGACGGGCTGCTGGTCGACGTCCTCACCGTCGCGCTGAGCGCGCCGACGAAGAAGGCACGCCGTGTCGTGCTCGCCGCCGCCGCTGCGCGACCCCGCCCGGGCGGCGACACCGTCGCGGTGGTCGCCGAACTCGTCGCCGGTTGCGCCGCCGACGGTGATCGGGCGCTCGCCCGCGCCGGTGCTGCACTCCTGACCGCCTGGGACATCGACGCACCGGAACCGGACACGACACCGCCGCCGGCGCGGGGATTGTGGCAACCCACCCCCGACGTGTGGCAGGTGCCGCGATTCGAACCGGGGGAGGCGACCGTGGAGACGGTCTCAGATGCCGCGGCGCGGTTGCTCCGGCGCGGCGACGGCATCGTCGATGTCGACGTCGAACGGTTTCTCGCGCTCGCCAACCGCCTCGCGCGCGACGATCCCGGTGCTGCCCGCACCGCACTGGACGGGGTGAAGGAGAACTGGATCGACGGGCTCACCGCGGTCCGGTCGTGGCTGCGCGGTGAGAAGAACCCATTGGCGGACCGGCTCGGTTCCGGTTGCGACGATCCGTGGTACCGGGACGCCGTGTGGGATGTGCTGCGTGCCCGCGAGGGCGCCGTCGTCGGGCATCTCGGTGCGGTACCCGTGCTGCTGTCCACCCCGTCGTGGGTGGACCTGCGCATCCACCCTGACGACCTTCTCGCCAGGCTGGACGCCTACGCGGAAACGGACTCGGTGGCCGCGGAAGCCGATCTGCTCGCCGCCCTGACCCGCCTCGACGTCGCCCTCGCCACCGATGAGCACCGTGCGCAGGCTCGCCGGCTCACCGTGCCGGTGCGGCTGCCGGCGGGAAAGATACTCTCCGCCACCGCTGGCCAGGTCGTCGCCGCGTACCTCGACGACCCCCTCGCCGAGCCTGCGCTGGTGTACGACCGGGAATGGAAACGGTGGGCCGCGGCAGAACTCCGGATTCCCGGCGCCCTCGCGCAGTTTCCGCGACGTCTTGCCGACGACGGGTATCGGAGCATCGACCCGGCAGCGTTCCCGATATGGGGTGACGCGGCCGGACTCTCGGTCGGTTACGACGATGCCGCGGCATCCGGGTTGCGGCTCCGACAGGTCGCGCGGCGCGCGACACCACTGACGCCGGGTCTGGCGATCAACATGATCGGCGCGCAACGCGGATTCCACCGCGCCGCCGCCGCGGACGGTGCGACCGCGATCGTCGAAGCGTGGGAACGTGGTCTGCTGCGCCCCGGCACCGCCGATATCGGCCTTCTCGACTGGTCTGCCGCACCGGCGGGTCTCGCTGCTCTCGCCCGCGCCGCTGACGACCTCGTCGCCGAAGGGCTCCTGCCGGCGTTGTGGCCCGTGATCGCCGACCTGGTCGCCGTGAGTGCCCATGCGTCCCGGATCCTCGCGGGAACCGCCGATCTCGTGGAGGCACTCGGCCGGTGGCTACCCGAGGCAGAGGCCGGTATCAACGCCGGATTCGCCGACCCCGACGTGCTCGATCTGCCCGGTGTCCGGGCGCTCGCGGCGCGCGGCGGGTCGTCTCGCGCGGTCGTCGCTGCCCGCGCGCTCGTGGAGAAGCTTCCGGTACCGACCCGCGAACCAGTGGAAGAGGCAGTGCAGCAGGAGGTGCCCGACTTCGAGGAATGCTGGATACCCGAATCCGGGTGCGCTCCGGTCGTGGACGACGGTGCGACGATCACCGCTACCTGGGTCGACCCGGCGGCATCGACGAAACAGTTGGCTGTCGACCTCGGGTTCCCGGACCGTCCAGGTATCCGATTTCGCGTGCAGAAGGGCTGGTTCTACGACCTCGAACACGAAGGGCAGTGCGCCGCCGTGCAGTACACCGGTGAGACGCCTCCGGTGGATGGGCAGGGGCAGGTCTGGTTGCGGTGGGATGGCGCGTCGGCGGTGATGATCGTCGGTGAACACCGCAACTGGGTGGGAGGAACGAGCGGTCCCCTTCATGGTTACGGTGTGTCACCGCTGACCACGTCGATGACCGCGGTCGTCCTGGTAGGAGCCTGCCACGACACCCCGGATCTGTACGCCGTGACGTCGGTCCTGCGGCGCGGACTGATCGGGTCCGGTTCGGTGACCGTCGCGATGCGGGCGCTGCTCGCTCAACCCGACGTCAGCCCGGCGCGCCTGATGCGCCTTCTCGAATCTGACGCCTCGCTGCTGCCGGTGGTATGGCCGATCCTGGTCGAATCCATCCGTCACGCGGCCGGAGCCGACAATGTGTTGCCGCGCTGGCTGAACCGGGTGCTCGACGTCGCTCTGCGGTACGCACCGCTGCTTCGTGAAGCCGGGCGTCGCGGGCTGATTCCCGCAGACGCGGCGAGGTGGCCCGGACTCGCATCGCTCGCGAAGCGTCCCGGCAAGTCGGCTGCGCTGACGAAGGCGAGAGCCCTCGTCGTCGAACTCGCGCCCACCACGATTCCGTAGTGTTCTGCCCCGGGTTCGGAACCCGCGCCACGATCAGGAATCGCGGCGCAGAACTGCGGTCCCGCGCTCGAGGTCCACACCGAGCGGGGGAGCTCCCGCAGAAAGGTCGTGCCGGGAGGTCTGCTGTCGCTGTTGTTCGTCGACGACGTGCCGGTACGACGGGGAGAGAAGCGTCTGCACCTCACCGAACACGCCCGCGCCCGCGCCGGTGGGTTTGCGTTTACGCCAGTAGACCCAGCCGCGTCGTTCGGCGAACAGGCCGAGGCGGTCGATTGCAAACAGGATGAGCAGAGCGGCAGCGATACCCGCGGCGATGTCCATGCGGCCAGTATGGACCGTGCGTCGTCGATCGTCCCCTGTCCGTCCGTGCGATCTGTGTGCACCTGTGACGCTGCGCAGAGATCCAGAGTTGGATTCGAACACATGTGCTATACACTTCTGTGGGTGCGGATCGGAGGTGGAGATGGGATGGAACAACGGTCCGCCGACCTGGTCGGAGATGGAGCGAGTCCTGTCCGGCCGCCCCGCTCCGAAGCACCCCGGCGACGGTAACGATGCCCCCGCCTGGTCTCGGACCAGGCCCGGTTACGAGGGTCGGGTCCGGCCGCCCGTAGGGCCGGTCGTGCCGTACGCCGAACTGCACGCGCACTCGGCATACAGTTTCCTCGACGGCGCTTCCTCGCCGGAAGAACTTGTCGAGGAGGCTGTCCGCCTCGGTCTCGACGCGCTTGCGCTCACCGACCACGACGGTCTCTACGGCGTGGTGCGGTTCGCCGAAGCCGCGCGTGAACTCGATGTGCGCACCGTCTTCGGGGCCGAACTGAGCCTCGACGACGCCCACCTGCTGGTCCTCGCCAGGGGTGACGAAGGATATCGGCGGCTGTCACGACAGATCGCCGCCGCGCACCTGGCGGGAGGGGAGAAGAACGCACCCCGCTACGACTACGACGCACTCACCGACGCCGCCGACGAACACTGGCAGATCCTCACCGGATGCCGCAGGGGGCATGTGCGGCAAGCTCTCGCCGCCGACGGCCCGGACGGCGCCGACCGCGCGCTGCGCGACCTCGTCGACCGCTTCGGCGCCGACCGCGTCACCGTCGAACTCACCTGGCACGGCCTACCCGACGACCACGAACGCAATACTGTACTGGCGGAACATGCCCGGCGATATGGACTTTCGTGCGTGGCGAGCACGGCCGCGCACTTCGCAGCCCCGAACAGGCGACGGCTGGCGATGGCCATGGCTGCGATCTCCGACCGGCAGAGTCTCGACGGCGCCGCGGGCAGGCTCCCACCGGTCGGAGGTGGTCATCTGCGGTCGGGTGCTGAGATGGCGCATATGTCCGCGGCGTTCCCCGGTGTCGTGCAGGCGGCTGCAGAACTCGGTCGCGAATGCGCCTTCGATCTGCGGCTCATCGCACCGAAACTGCCACCGTTCGACGTGTCCGACGGACACACCGAACAGACGTGGTTGCGCGAACTCACCTACGACGGGGCACTGCGTCGATACGGACCACCGGACCGCTACCGGGAGGCCTACCGGCAGATCGAGCACGAACTTGCCGTCATCGGGCAACTGGGTTTTCCGGGGTACTTCCTCGTCGTCCACGATATCGTGCAGTTCTGCAAGAACAACGACATCCTGTGTCAGGGAAGAGGATCCGCGGCCAATTCCGCCGTGTGCTACGCAATCGGTATCACCAACGTCGACCCCGTCGGCAACGGTCTGTTGTTCGAGCGGTTCCTGTCGCCGGAACGCGACGGGCCGCCCGACATCGACCTCGACATCGAATCCGACCGTCGCGAAGAAGCGATCCAGTATGTCTACGCGAAACACGGACGCACGCATGCCGCGCAGGTGGCCAACGTCATCACCTACCGCGGCAAATCCGCGGTGCGCGACATGGCGCGCGCGCTCGGCTATGCGCAAGGGCAGCAGGACGCGTGGAGCAAGCAGGTCAGCCGCTGGGGCGGGGTGAGTCCCGACGCCGCGGCCGACACCGACATCCCCGAACCGGTACTCCGGCTGGCAGCCCAGATCGAGGGCCTCCCGCGACACCTCGGCATCCACTCGGGGGGAATGGTGATCTGCGACCGCCCCGTCGCCGACGTCGTTCCCGTGGAGTGGGCACGCATGGCCGGTCGCACCGTCCTGCAATGGGACAAGGACGACTGCGCCGCCGTCGGGCTCGTCAAATTCGACCTGCTCGGCCTCGGCATGCTCTCGGCGCTGCACTACATGATCGACCTCGTCGCCGAGCACGAAGCTGTCCACGTCGATCTCGCGCAGCTCGATCTGTCGGAAGACGCCGTCTACGAGATGCTGCGCCGCGCGGATTCCGTCGGCGTGTTCCAGGTGGAGTCGCGCGCGCAGATGGCGACCTTGCCACGGTTGAAACCGAGACACTTCTACGATCTCGTCGTCGAGGTGGCATTGATCCGTCCGGGGCCCATCCAGGGCGGTTCCGTGCACCCGTACATCCGTCGGCGCAACGGTCTCGAACCCGTCGTCTACGACCATCCGAGTCTCGAGAAGTCGCTCGCACGTACTCTCGGGATCCCGCTGTTCCAGGAGCAGTTGATGCAGATGGCCGTCGACGTCGCCGGATTCACCGCCGCGGAAGCCGACCAGCTGCGTCGCGCGATGGGGTCGAAGAGATCCCCGGAGAAGATGGAACGCCTGCGCGACCGCTTCTATCGGGGCATGCGTGAGCTACACGGACTCACCGGAGATGTCGCCGACCGCATCTACGAGAAGCTGTATGCTTTCGCGAATTTCGGTTTCCCCGAAAGTCATTCGCAGAGTTTTGCGTCGCTGGTGTTCTACTCGTCGTGGTTCAAGTTGCATCACCCCGCCGCGTTCTGCGCGGGTCTGCTGCGGGCGCAGCCGATGGGGTTCTACTCACCCCAGTCGCTGGTGGCCGATGCCCGCCGGCACGGGGTCGTGGTGCACGGACCGGACGTCAACGCGAGCCTGGCCCACGCCACCGTCGAGAATCGAGGTCAGGAGGTGCGCCTCGGACTCGGTGCGGTGCGACACATCGGCGACGACCTCGCCGAACGGATCGTCGAGGAACGACAGGCACGCGGCCGGTATCTCTCCCTGCTCGACCTGACCGCCCGCATCGACCTGACCGCGGCGCAGGCCGAAGCACTCGCGACGGCCGGTGCCCTGTCGGGTTTCGGTATCAGCAGGCGAGAGGCACTGTGGGCGGCCGGTCCCGCGTCGACCCAGCGACCCGGACGGCTTCCCGGCATCGGCGCGTCCGCCTCGACCCCCGCATTGCCCGGCATGAGCGACGTCGAACTCGCCGCCGCCGACGTGTGGTCCACCGGGGTGTCGCCCGACAGTTACCCGACGCAGTTCCTTCGAGAACAACTCGACGCTCTGGGGGTGATTCCGGCGTCGCAACTACTGAGGATCGACGATGGCACCCGCGTGCTCGTCGGTGGTGCGGTCACTCACCGGCAACGTCCCGCGACCGCGGGTGGCGTCACCTTCCTCAACCTCGAGGACGAGACCGGCATGGTGAATGTGGTGTGTTCGGTGGGGCTCTGGGCGCGATACCGGACCCTGGCACACACAGCCCCCGCGTTGCTGGTGCGCGGACGAGTTCAGAACGCGGACGGCGCGGTGACGGTGCTGGCCGACCGACTGCAGCGGATGGACCTTCGGACATCGGTGAAATCCCGCGACTTTCGATAGCATCGCGCCCCATGAGACGCCTGCTGATGATTGCGCTCCTCGCGCTGGTTGCGTTCGTTGTCGCTGCGTGCGGCGAGGGAAGCGGCAGCGACTCGGGGTCCATGAGGGACTCGGGGCCTGCGATGTCGGAGTCCGCGCCAGCGCTCACCGATGGCGCTCGTTCCTCGGCGCCCTCCTCGGAGGCAGCGCCCGACCGCAAGGAGGTCGTGACCGGGCGCATCATGCTCACTGCCGGTGATCCCGTTGCGACGGGTCGTCAGGTGGTCACCCTCGTGGAAGACGCCGACGGACGCGTCGACTCGATCACCGAACGACCCGAGGTGAGCAGCGTGCTCACCGTCCGGGTGCCCGCGGACAGGCTCGACGCCGTGATCGACGACGTGCGCGAACTCGGCCGCGTCACGAGTCTGACCACGAGCCGCGACGACGTCACCCTGCAGTACACCGACCTCGAGGCCCGTGTCGGTGCGCTCCGCGCCTCGGTCGACCGGTTGCGGACGCTCATCGAGACGGCCGACAACACCGCCGACGTCATCGAAGCGGAGAACGCGTTGGCCGAGCGGCAGGCCGACCTCGACAGCCTCGAAGCGCAGCGCCGGCAACTGGCCGACATGGTCGAGTTGTCGACGCTCACCGTCGACATCAGCACACAGCAGCGGCCGTCGGACAGCGACAGCTTCTGGGACGGCATCGTCGAAGGCTGGAACAGCCTGTGGACGACCCTGGGGGCCGCAGTGGTCGCAGCGGGTGTCGCGCTACCGTGGTTGGTGTTCCTGATCGTGTGCGCCGGCATCATCTACCTGGTGGTCCGGTTGATCGCCCGATCGGGACGGTCTTCCGCCGGAAATCCCGGCGAAGCCCCCGACGAGAGGACCGACAACGATGCGTGAGGTCGATCTGGCTGCACTGGAAACCGCACTCGCCGCGGGAGCGCCCGTCATCGACGTGCGCGAACTCGACGAGTACGTCCAGGTGCGGGTGCCGGGCGTGACACACATTCCGCTGAGCGAATTCGTCGCACGAGTCGAGGAGATCCCTGCAGCCGAGACCGTGTACATCATCTGCGCGGTGGGTGGACGCAGCCTGCAGGCCGCCGACTACCTGTCCGGGCGAGGCGTCAACGCCGTCTCCGTCTCCGGTGGCACCGACGGCTGGCAGCGTTCGGGCCGCCCCGTCGAGAGCGGCACGTAGCTCGCCGTACGCACGACCTGGCCGCCCGCCTCGGCGCGGTGCTGTTCGCGATCACCTCGGACGACTGGCCCGATGTGCGCGCGGCGATGGGTGCGCGTGTGCGCACACATCTCGAGGCCGAGCGCGTCAGCCGATCCTGAGACCCAGGTGCGCCGCGAAGGCGCCGGTGAGCGCGACCGCCTGGTCGCCGGTGATCGTGGCGCCCCGGAGCCCGTCGAGATTGCGTACCGCGCCGATGCGGAGTCCGCGGAGATCGACGTGTTCGAGGCGCGCGTGGTGGACGTCGAGATCGCCGACGGTGCAGTCCTCGAAGGCGACCCGGGTCAGCCGCGCCTCGCCGATGTCGAGTTCGTCGATGATGCAGTCGCGGAACAGCACGTCCCGCAGGGTCGCGCCGCGCAGGTTCGCCAGACCCAGCTTGCTGTCCGAGACCGCGAGGGAACGGACACCGGAGTCGACCAGATCCATTGCACCGATCCGGCTCGCCTCGATCCGCACGTTGTGGAGAGTTCCGCGCGGAGCCGAGACACGGGGCGACTGCAGACGTGTGATCCGTGTGTCGACGAGCCGGGAGTCGGCGAGGTCGAGTTCGTCGATGGTCAGGCCACGCAATTCGGATTCGGTGAGGACGGAACCGGGCAGCTCGAGCGCGCCCGTTACCGCGTCGACGACGAGGATCCGCTCGTAGGTGCTGTGCGGTTCCAGGGACTCCACGTCGTGTTCGTCGAGTTCGACCGATCGCAGGGAATCGATTCGGGGTGCCCGCGTGAGGTGATCGGCCATGCGGTGGTGTGCTCCTGAGCTCGTGCGTCGGCTGCACCGTTCGCTGCGGGCAGCCTCCCTCCTGTCTACACCGTGCGACGATAGGGGAATGAGCCGGTCCGGATACGACGACCTCGCCGACCTGTACGACCGGACGTTCCCGGAGCCGTACCTGACGCCGCTGGAACGGCACGCCGTCGGGGCGTTCGTCGATCTCGTGCGCGGCCGGGCGATCGACGGTGTCGTGCTGGACGTGGGCTGCGGAATCGGGCACATCACAGCAGATCTGGTCGCACACGGACTGGATGTGGTCGGTATCGATCCGAGTGCGGAGATGCTCCGGTTCGCGAAGAAACACCACCCGGGACTGAGTTTCGTCCACGACGACGCGCGACTGGACGCCGTGGACCTCGGTGGCCGGCGGATCGTCGGCATCCTGGCGCGGTTCAGCCTCATTCACGTACCGCCCGCGGAGGTCCCGGGGATACTCGCCGGTTGGGCCGGACGCATGGCCGCGGGCTGCTTCGTTGCGGTCGCCGGGCAGGGCACGGACACGGCAGGTGAGGTGGTCGGGTTCGACCATCGGGTGTCGCCGGCGTGGCGATGGCACCCGGATCGGATGTCCGCGGCTCTCGCGGACGCCGGTTTCGACGAGATGTGGCGGACCGTCAGCCGCCCCGGCGATGATCTGCACCGGTTTCCCGAATTCCATCTGGTGGCGCGCCGCCGCTGACCGTGCCGCCGGTTCCGGGATTCGGGGGGATGGTTCACGCGCGGCATGTTAGGAGTGGACGATGAGGATCGGTCGCAAGCGCATCGTTGCTGCCGGAGTGTGCATGGCCACCGCCGTGTCGCTGAGCGCGTGCAGCGGAGGAGGCGGCGACGCGGCCGAATCGGCCACCTCCCTCGTCGTCACCACTGCGGCGGTACCGCATTCCGATTCCGGAACGATCACCGGCGCCGCGGCCACGTCGGTGACGGCGCCGGATGGGAGCGTCGAACCGTACCGGGCCGAGTCGCTCCGGGTGTCCGGGGCAACTGATCGTGTCGACTACGACGTGGTGATTCCCCAGATCGCGGGAGGGGACCCAGCGGCCGTCGCCGAATTCAACGAGTCGATGCGCACAGCCCTGCAAGACCTGATCGACAGGGCGGGCACCGATCGGTACACCCTCTCGACGGGGCAGCACGAGATCACCCGGATCGGGGACCGTGTCGTCGCCGGACTGCTCGTCGTTTCGTACAACATGAATCCGCCCGGAGCGCACCCCAGCCCGATCGTGGCGACGGTTGTCGTGGACACCGACACCGCGACGCCGGTCACGTTGTCCGACGTGTTCCCCGATCTACAGGCGGGGCTGCAACGACTGTCCGAGCAGTCGGCGTTGCTGCTGCCCGGTACCGCGGCGGGCCCGGACTTCGAACGCAGCGGTATCGAACCGACGGAATCGAATTTCGCGAACTGGCTGCCCACCCCCGAGGGCATCGAGATCCACTTCGGGGACTACCAGGTGGGTCCGCACGCTATCGGACTCGTCACCGTCACCGTGCCGTGGAGTGCGCTCACCGACGTCGCCGATCCCGCCGTCGTCGCGGTACTCGAGAGCTGACAACTCAATCGTGGGGCCCACCCCACGGCCTCACCTCGGCCGCCCGTTGTCCGAGCGAACGGTACACCGGGTCGAGTGAAGGAGACGCACGGTGCATTCGCTCGGAACGGGAGGTCGGGCGGGTCAATGGTCAGACGGCGCCGTCGAACCCGAATTGGCGCCATGCCTCGTAGGCGGCGACCGCCGCGGCGTTCGACAGATTCAACGAGCGGCGCCCGGGCAACATCGGGATCCGCACCCGCTCGGTGATGTGCGGGTCGGCGAGCACGTCGTCGGACAGTCCGGTCGGTTCCGGCCCGAACAGCAACACATCGCCGTGGCGGTACTCGATGTCGGTGAAGGATGTGGTGGCGTGCGCGGTGAACGCGAACACCCGCGCCCCGTTCACCGCGTCCCATGCGGCCGGCAGGTCGGGGTGCACCGTGACGTAGGCCAGATCGTGGTAGTCGAGCCCGGCACGACGGAGTTTCGGTTCGGACAGGTCGAATCCGAGGGGTTCCACGAGGTGCAGTTCGGCGCCGGTCGCGGCGACCAACCTGATCGCATTGCCGGTATTGGGTGGAATACGAGGTTCGTGGAACATCACTCGGAACACTCCGACAAGCTTGCCAGAAGAGCAGAACAGCCCATCCGGCCGGTCGCCACACGCGGGTCACCGGACGCCTGGAACAATGGACCACGTGACTGCGACCCTCCTGGACGGCAAAGCAACCCGCGACGAAATCTTCGAGGACCTCCTGGTCCGTGTGGCAGCGCTGAAGGACAAGGGCATCACGCCCGGCCTCGGCACGATCCTCGTCGGCGACGATCCGGGGTCGGCGACGTACGTGAGGGGCAAGCACAACGACTGCGCCAAGGTGGGGATCACCTCGATCCGTAAGGATCTCCCCGCCGACATCACCCAGGAGCAGCTCGAAGCGGCGATCGACGAACTCAACGACGACCCCGCCTGCACGGGGTACATCGTGCAGTTGCCGCTGCCCAAGCACCTCGACGAGAACGCCGCCCTCGAGCGCATCGACCCCGCCAAGGACGCCGACGGGTTGCATCCCGTCAACCTCGGACGCCTGGTGCTCGGCAAGGACGCGGCGTTGCCGTGCACCCCGCGCGGCATCGTTCACCTGCTGCGCCGCTACGAGGTGCCGATCAACGGCGCCCACGTGGTGGTCGTCGGGCGCGGTGTGACGGTGGGCCGCCCGATCGGGCTGCTGCTGACCCGCCGCAGCGAGAACGCGACCGTGACGCTGTGCCACACCGGCACCAAGGATCTCGCCGCCGAGGTGAAGCGCGCCGACATCATCGTCGCCGCTGCGGGCGTGCCCGGACTCATCACCGCCGAGATGGTCAAGCCCGGTGCGGCAGTGCTCGACGTGGGCGTCTCGCGCACTGCCGACGGCCTGCGCGGCGATGTTGCCGACGACGTCCGCGACGTCGCGGGGTTCCTCTCCCCGAACCCCGGCGGAGTCGGACCGCTCACCCGCGCGTTCCTGCTGACGAACGTCGTCGAACGCGCCGAGCACGACGCCGGTCTCTGAGCAGACCAGCGGATGGACAGTTCGGTGCGATTGACACGACTGAACCTGCCGCTGCTGGCGGTCACCCTGGTGATCGCCGCCGCGGTGGTCCTTGTGCTGGCCGACCGCTGGCGCCGGGGTGCTTTCGTGTTCGGCGGTGCGATGATCCTTGCGGGGATCCTCAGGTGGGCGCTCGACTCGGATCAGGTGGGAGTGCTCGCGGTGCGAGGCAAACGTTTCGACGTCGCTGCGATGCTTGCCATGGGCGGTGCGATCGTGACGCTGGCAGTCTCGATCGATCCGCTCGGCACCGGATAACGCATCCGGCTCTCAGCCGCCCGCCAGTTCCATCAGCTCGACGAGCAGCTTCGCCACGGCATCGGCTTCGGTGAGAAAGCCGTCGTGTCCGTCGCGTGACTCGAGGACACGCAGCCCGTCGCACTTCGGCAGACCGTCTGCGATCTCCTGCTGCAATCGGATCGGGTAGAGGCGATCCGAATCGACACCCGCGACGATCGTCGGAACATTCGTGCCCGCCAACGCAGCTTCGATGCCACCGCGACCGCGTCCCACGTCGTGCCGATTCATCGCGTCGCTGAGCACCACATACGTGCCGGGGTCGAACCGTTTGACGAGCTTCGATGCCTGGTGGTCGAGATAGCTCTGCACAGCGTAGCGCCCGTCGCCCCACGGATCTTCGTCTCCTTGAGGGAGATTCGCGAACCGAGAGTCGAGTTCTTCCTCGCTGCGATACGACAGGTGGGCCATGCGGCGGGCGATGCCCAGCCCCGCTTCCGGCCGGCTGCCACTCGCGTAGTAGTTGCCGCCCTGCCAGTGGGGATCCTGCGTGATGGCAGCGATCTGGGTGCTCTGCACACCGATCTGATCGGCTGTCGCGCGGGCACCGACCGCCAGGACCAGTGCCGCCCGCACCCGGTTCGGGTGGGTGATGATCCATTCGAGCGAGCGCATGCCGCCCATCGATCCGCCCGTCACGGCGGCCAGCGTGTCGATGCCGAGAGCATCGAGGAGCGCGGCTTCCGCGGTGATCTGATCGCGGATGGTGATCCGGGGGAATCGCGAACCCCACGGTTTCCCGTCGGGCGCGGTGCTGCCCGGCCCGGTGCTGCCCTGGCATCCGCCGAGGACGTTCGTGGCCACCACGCACCACCGGTCGGTGTCGATCGGGGCGCCGGGGCCGACCATGCCGGACCACCAGCCCGGTGACGGGTGATCCGGCCCGGCCGGTCCGGTGATGTGTGAGTCGCCGGTCAGGGCGTGCTCGACGAGTACGACGTTGTCGCGGGCGGGCGACAACGCGCCCCACCGCTGCAGGGCAACGGTGACGTCGGGGAGGGTGTCGCCGCTCTCGAGGGTGATGCTGCCGATGTCGACTGTGCCGAGCCGGCCGTCTTCCGACGGGAGTGCAATCCGCCGACGATTGGTACCTGTTGTCACGATGGGACCGCCTTCATCAGCTTGTCAACCTCCCAGGAGCCGGCTTGTCGTCTGCGGTGCGCCGACGACCGTGTCTTCACCCGGAGCACCCCACCCTGGCCGGAGGGTTGCCGACCAGCAAGCCGGGGCTTCGCGCTGGCACTCATGACCTCGTCGGAAGTCTAACGGCTGGGCCGGAGGGCCCGATAGGCGGCTCTCGGCCGTACCGCGCCGCCAGAAGGTCGTCCCGCGGTTCCGGCTCCGGCCGCGGCGTCGGATACCGTGTCCGGCGTGCCCCTCACCATCACCACCGTGAACGTCAACGGCGTGCGCGCAGCGGCCGGTAAGGGCCTGCTGGCGTGGCTCGAGACGTCCTCCGCCGACATCGTCTGCCTTCAGGAAGTGCGCGCGAGCGAGAAGCAGTTCCACACTGCGATCGCGCCGGCGCTGGACGCTGGCTGGCACGTCGAAGGAGCCGAGTCGTCCGTCAAGGGGCGCGCGGGTGTCGCGATCCTGTCGCGCACACCGGCAGACGCCGTGCGCGTGGGTTTCGATGTCGACGACTATGCCGACTCCGGCCGCTACATCGAGGCGGATTTCGGCGACGTGACGTGCGGCAGCCTGTATCTGCCGACCGGAGAAGCGGACACCCCGAAGCAGGACGACAAGGAACGCTTCATGAAGGGCTTCGCCGCGTATCTGGGGGAGCGGGCATCCGACGTCGTCTCGGCCGGTCGCGACATGGTGGTGTGCGGCGACTGGAACATCGCCCACACCGAGCGCGACATCAAGAACTGGAAGGGCAACGTCCGCAAATCCGGCTTCCTGCCCGGCGAGCGCGCCTGGGTGACCGAGCTGCTCGCCACCGGTCGGTGGCGCGATGTCGTGCGCGACCTGCACGGCGACGTCGCCGGCCCCTACTCCTGGTGGTCCTACCGTGGCAAGGCATTCGACACCGACGCCGGCTGGCGGATCGACTACCACCTCGTCACACCGGCCCTGGCCGTCCGTGCGGCCGACGCCCGGGTCGAACGCGCCGCGACCTACGCCGAACGCTGGTCGGATCACGCCCCGGTGACCGTCACGTTCGAGTAGGCGGGGTCACGGATCGACCTCGTTCGGTCGCGGAAACCGGGGCGTGAAATTATCGAGGTCATGTCGACTGCAGATCAGCACGCCACAGTGCAGGATGCCCGCCCCGCCGCGCGGCCCCGGGTGCTTTCGGGCATCCAGCCCACGTCGGATTCGTTCCACCTCGGCAACTTCCTCGGTGCGTTGCAGCAGTGGGTTCCCGCCCAGGACGAAAACGATGCGTTCTACTTCATCCCCGACCTGCACGCCATCACCGCGCCGCAGAAGCCGAAGGAACTGCGCGGGCGGGTCCTCGTCGCCGCCGCGCAGTTGCTGGCCATCGGGATCGACCCGGAGCGCTCCGTGCTGTTCGTGCAGAGCCAGGTCCCCGAGCATGCCGAACTGTCCTGGGTTCTCAACTGCCTCACCGGTTTCGGTGAAGCGAGCCGCATGACACAGTTCAAGGACAAATCCGCCAGGCAGGGTGCCGAGCACGCGAGCGTCGGCCTGTTCACCTACCCGGTGCTCATGGCCGCGGACATTCTGCTGTACCGCGCCCACAAGGTCCCGGTCGGTGAGGATCAGCGGCAGCACCTCGAGCTCACCCGCGACCTCGCGCAGCGCTTCAACAAGCGCTTCGGGAAGACCTTCGTCGTCCCGGAGGCCCAGATCGTCAAGGGCACCGCCAAGATCTACGACCTGCAGGACCCGACGTCGAAGATGAGCAAATCGGCGGCCACCGACGCCGGCCTGATCAACCTGCTCGACGATCCGAAGATCTCGGCGAAGAAGATCAAGTCGGCGGTGACGGACAACGACCGCGAGATCCGATTCGACCAGGAGAACAAGCCGGGGGTGAGCAATCTGCTCACCATCCAGTCGGCGCTGTCGGGCCGTTCGATCGACGACCTCGTCGCCGGGTACGAGGGTAAGGGATACGGCGACCTCAAGAGCGATACCGCAGAGGTCCTCACCGAGTTCGTGACGCCGTTGCGGACGCAGGTGGACGAGTACCTCGCCGACGAGGCGGAACTGCTCCGGATTCTGTCGGCCGGTGCGGATCGGGCACGTGAGGTGGCTTCCCGGACACTGGCCCAGGTCTATGACAAGGTGGGATTCCTACCCCGGAGTTGACCGCGTAAGGAGTCATAGATGGCCGGTGAGCCGGACGGCGACACGAAACCGAGCTTCCTCGATCGGCAGCGAGCAGCCCGGCCGTGGCTCGATCACCTGGTGCGGTCCGGTATGCGGTACCTGGAGAAGAGGGGCACCTTCTACGCTGCAGGGCTCACCTACTTCACGGTCCTCGCGATCGTTCCGATCATCATGGTCGCGTTCTCCGTTGCCGGTTTCGTGCTCGCCGGCCGTCCGGAGCTGCTGCAGCAGATCAGCGACGCGATCGCCGAGAACATCCCCGGCGAACTCGGCACCACCGTCGAGGACATCATCGATTCCGCGATCAACTCTCGCGGCACGGTGGGTGTGATCGGGCTCCTCACCGCGTCGTATGCCGGCCTGGGCTGGATGGCCAACCTGCGCAATGCACTCACCGCGATGTGGGACAACCCGCGCGCGAACGGCAACTTCTTCGTCGTCAAGCTCAAGGACGGCGGCGCGCTGATCAGCCTGGGTCTCGCGATGATCGTGTCGTTGGGGTTGTCCGCGGTCAGCAGCGGACCGGTGATGCGATGGATCGTGGAACTGCTGAACATCGAGAACATCGTCGGTGTCGGCGTGCTGCTGCGTATCGTGGCGCTCCTCATCGCGGTCACCGCCACCAGTGCGGTGTTCACGTGGGTCATCGCCCGGCTGCCGCGTGAACCGGTGACGTTCCGCAGCGCGATCCTTGCCGGGGTGATGGCGGGCGTCGGCTTCGAGATCCTCAAGCAGGTCGGTTCCCTCTACCTGGAACGAGTCCTCCAAGGTCCCGCGGGCGTCGCGTTCGGCCCGATCCTCGGCATCCTCGTCTTCGGCAACATCACCGCACAACTCGTGCTGTTCTGCACCGCATTTGCAGCATCGACGAAGGCGAACCTCGCGCTCGCGCATGTTCCCCCGCCCGATCCCGCGAAGATCACGCCACGCGTCCAGGTTCAGGAAGGCCCAGGGGTGCGCGGTGGTCTCGCTCTCCTCGGCGCCGGAGTAATCGGCGGTGTGCTCGCGGGTTCACGCTTCCGCCGCAACGGTAGGCGCAATCGGTAGGCACTCCCGATAGGTGCGACGGATTCGTCCGCGTGGTGAACGGTGTGTATCGATTCGACGAGGAGTGCACGGCGGCACCCGTGTCTGCCATACGGTGCCACCATGAAAGCACTTCAGTACACCGCACTCGGCGCCGAGCCGGCCGTCGTCGAGATTCCCACCCCGACGCCAGCACCCGGCGAGATCCTGCTGAAGGTGACCGCGGCGGGTCTGTGCCACTCCGACATCTTCGTCATGGATCAACCCGAGGAATCGTACGGCTACGGGCTGCCGCTCACGCTGGGACACGAGGGGGTCGGCACCGTCGCCGAGCTGGGTGCCGGCGTCGACGGGATCGAGATCGGCGACGCGGTCGCGGTGTACGGGCCGTGGGGCTGCGGCACCTGCCACGCGTGCGCGCGCGGCCGGGAGAACTACTGCGCGCGCGCCGCGGAGTTGGGTATCACGCCGCCGGGGCTCGGTTCACCGGGTTCGATGGCCGAGTACATGATCGTCGATTCGCTGCGTCACCTGGTGCCCATCGGCGATCTCGATCCGGTCGCTGCGGCGCCGCTCACCGACGCCGGGCTCACCCCGTACCACGCCGTCAACCGGGTTCTGCCGCTGCTCGGACCGGGATCGACGGCGGTGGTGGTCGGTGTCGGCGGCCTCGGTCACGTCGGCATCCAGATATTGCGGGCGATCACCGCCGCGAAGATCGTGGCCGTCGACGTGGACGACGAGCGGCTGGCGCTGGCCCGCACCGTCGGTGCCGACGACACCGTGCGGTCCGACGCGAGCGCCGCCGATACGATCCGGGGTCTCACGGACGGGAAGGGCGCGACGGTGGTGTTCGACTTCGTCGGAGCGCAATCCACGATCGACATGGCGCAGCAGGTGGTCGCCATCGACGGGCACATCTCCATCGTCGGGATCCATGCCGGTGCTCATGCGAAGGTCGGGTTCTTCCTCGTCCCGTTCGGTGCATCGGTGGTGACCCCGTACTGGGGCACGCGCAGCGAACTGATGGACGTGATCGACCTCGCCCGCCACGGGAAGCTCGACATCCACACCGAGACCTTCACCCTCGACGACGCGCCCGAGGCATACCGCAGGCTGCGGGGAGGCAGCATCCTGGGGCGCGGCGTCGTCGTACCCGGCTGACCGGCGGCGGGCTCAGTCCCTCCGCGCTTGCTCCTCGGCGTAGCGCGGCGCCATCGCTTCCATCTGCTGCATCACCTGGACGATGGCGGCCGGCTGCTGATCGGGCGGGTACTTGTACTTCCGCAGCAGCCGTTTGATGCTGGCCCGCAGTTTGGCCTTGACGTCGTCGCGCACCGTCCAGTCGGTGCGGGTGTCGCGGCGCATCGTCGCGACCAGATCGCGGGCGATCTTCGCGAGCACCTCGTCGCCCATGACGTCGACCGCGGACTCGTTCTGCGCCACCACATCGAAGAACGCCAGCTCGTCGTGTTCGAGTGGCGGATCGAACCGCTTCCCGCGTTCGGCCTCGGCGACGATCTCCTTGGCCATCTCCACGAGTTCTGCGATGACTTCGGCGGCCGTGAGCTGCTGATTGGTGTAGCGGGTCATCAGGTCGTTGATCCGCTGCGAGAAGAGTTTGCGCCGCACCTCGTTGCCGCGGGTGACGGCGATGGTCTCTTCGAGCAGGCTCGCCTTGAGGGCCTCGATGGCGAGTTGCGCCTTGCTGGGGTGCGACGCCTGCGCCTGCCATTCCGGTGTGAGCGCATCGAGCCGGGGACGTTCGAGCCCGGCCTCGCGGTAGATGTCGAGGACCCCGGTGGATTCGGCGGAGGTGACGATGATGTCGCCGAGCCTGCGCGCGATGTCGTCGGGGATCGGCTCACCACGCGACACCCGCTCCTGGGCATCGAGTTTCGCCATCCACGTGCGGACTTCCTCGTGGAAGCGGACGTCGAAACGCACCCGTTCGAGATCCGGGGTGGCCGCCGCGAGCGCCCACGCGCGGGCGAGCTTCGCGGACTGGCTGCGGTACCGGTCGGCGAGGGGCCGGGCTTCGGGATCGTCCGGGTCGGTGTTGCCCGGTGTGCGCGGTGAGCGCAGCGCCGTCGTCACCGACAGCACGGCGTTGACCCAGCCTTTCTTCGGGTCGCTGTTGTAGATGCGCTTCCATTCGTCGCCGACGAGCTCGGACAGCGACGCGAGCAGGTCGTGGACGATCTGCGCGGCTTCCTCGGCGGTCTGCCCGACGACGCGTTCACCGGTGGCGGCGGTGTCGCGGGTGAACTCCTGCAGTGCCTTCGTGAGATTGTCGGCGAGCGGGGCGTAGGCGACGAGCAGGCCGTCCTGCTTGCCGCGGTAGGTGCGGTTGACGCGGGCGAGGGTCTGCATGAGCAGCGCACCCTTGAGGGGGCGGTCCAGGTACAGGGTGTGCAGCGCCGGGGCGTCGAACCCGGTGAGCATCATGTCTTTGACGATGACGATCTCGAGGTCGTCGGCGGGATCTTTCATCCGCTGCTTCACCGCGGCGTTGGCGCTGGGGCGACGCATGTGCTTCTTGAGTTGCGCGGGGTCGGTCGGGTTCGCGGTGTAGACGACCTTGATCTTTCCCTTGTCGTCGGCGTCGTCGTGCCACTCGGGGCGTAGGGCGATGATCGCGTCGTAGAGCCGGGCTGCGACCACGCGGGTGGCGCACACGATCATGGCTTTGCCGGGCCCGCCGAGGAAGGGGCGCATCGCGTCGCGGCGGGTCTCCCAGTGTTTGACGAAGTCGTCGGCGAGCACCTCGAGGCGTTGCGGCGCACCGTAGACGGTGTCGAGCACCGCGACACTGCGCTGCAGGCGCTCCTTGTCGGCTTCGTCGAGTTGTTCGGTGATCCGCTCGGCGGCCTCGTCGAGGTCGTCGTCGTCGAGTCCGTCGATGCGGACGAGTTTGATCAGTCGCGGCTCGAACGACACCGGCACCGTCGCGCCGTCACGCACGGCCCGGTGCAGGTCGTAGACGTCGATGTCGTCGCCGAACACCTTGCGGGTGTCGCGCTCGCCTTCGGCGATGGGGGTGCCGGTGAACGCGATGAGGGTGGCGTGCGGCAGGGCGTTCTTCAGATGCGCGGCGTAACCGTCGATGGCGTCGTAGTGGCTGCGGTGCGCTTCGTCGGCCATGACGATGATGTTGCGGCGATCGGACAGCATCGGATGGTCTGCGCCCGTTTCGCGTTCGTCCTTGGACAACCCGAACTTCTGCAGTGTGGTGAAGTAGATTCCGCCGGTGCGGCGGTCGCTGAGCTGCTGCCGCAACTCTTCCCGGGACGCGACCTGCTGGGGGCGTTCCGGCAGCAGTGTGCTGCGCTGGAACCCGTCGAACAGTTGGGTGTCGAGTTCGGTGCGGTCGGTGATGACGACGATCGTCGGGTTCGCCAGCCGCGGATGCCGCATGACCTTGGCGGTGTAGAGCTCCATCTCCATCGACTTACCGGAACCCTGCGTGTGCCACACGACGCCGGCGCGGCCGTCGCTGTCGACGGCGCGGACGGTGCTGGAGATGGCCTTGGCGACGGCGAAGTACTGGTGGGGCTTGGCGATGCGTTTGGTCAGCCCGCGGGCGTCCTCGTCGAACGCGACGAAGTCGCGCAGCAGCTGCCCGAACCGTTCGACGTTGAACAGCCCGTCCAGCATGAGGCCGAGTTCGGTGGTGGCGTGGCCGTCGGGCCCCAGCTGGCCGGCGTCGACGGGGCCGCCGTCGTCGTCGACGTTCCACGGCGCGAAATGATGCCAGGGGGTGAACGGTGTGCCGTAGCGCGCGGTGACACCGTCGCTTGCGACGACGACAGCGGCGAACCGGAACGCCATCGGGAACTCGTGCAGATAGGTCTGCACCTGGTTGAACGCGCCTTCGGTGCTGGTGTTCTTCGCGCCCGCCCGTTTGAGTTCGACGACGGCGAGCGGCAGGCCGTTGACGTAGAGGACGACGTCGAAGCGGCGTTCGTATTCGCGGCTGCGGACGGTGACTTGATTGACGGCGTGGTACCGGTTCTTGGCCGGGTCGCCGGAGAAGAACCGGATGGTCGGATTGACCTGGCGGCCTTCGTCGTCGATGTAGGTGATTCCGCGGTAGCCCTCGATGAGGATCTGATGCAGCCGGTAGTTCTCGGTGATCGCATCCTGCGAGCGGGGCGTCAGTACTTCTGCCGCCGCCTGCTGCAGATACTCCTCGGGCACACCGGGATTCAGGTTGCGCAGTGCGGTGTCTAGTGTGCCGCGCAGTGGGAGGTCGTGCCACGATTCCCGCTCACCTGATCCGGGTGCGACGGACGGGCCGTGCAGCGGTTGCCATTCGAGGTCGGCAAGGGCATCGAGAACCCAGTTTTCCCAAGCAGTTTCGTCCATGACGTGGGCTGCGGTCACTGCGCCTCCTCGATGCGGTTCTCGGCGTCCTTGACGGTGATCCTTCCGCTCATGAGGAGGGGGAGGAGCTCGTCGCGGGTGGCGGCGAGGCGTGCGTTTTCCTGTTCGGCGAATAGTGCGCGTGTCCACAGGCTGTCGCCCAGGGTTCGTTGCACATCGGTGAGTTCGGGCCAATGAACGGGTTCGTCGAGGTGCCGCCTCTGGATATGGCCCATCGTTGTTGCTTTCGTGGCTGCAATCGCTTTGAACTCTGTCATCATGGTGTCGACGGCGGACGCGACGGCCCACAAGGGATTCGATTCGGCAGGAATCACCTTGAATATGTGCTGATTGACGATTGCCTCGTCGCGAAACCACCGGGCTGTAGTCAGCGATCCGGACCACGCCATCAAGAAGTCGCCGGGACATGCGAGGTGATCATCCGGAACTTCGAGGTCGTTGTAGACGGTCGAGCCACCGAGACCAGAGTTGAGTTCCGCGATGCGGATTACTACTCGGCCCGTGCCCGTTGCATCTTTGGTAAATGCCCTGCCGTTGACGAAACGCGCGAGGGAGGACAGTGGCACCTGTGGCGAATTGCCGGTCAGTTTCTCCCACAGCGTGGTGCGCAGAGTATCCGCGGCCGCTACCACCCGCCGGTTCGCGGCGATCTTGTCGTCCAGCGCCCCGAGCACACTCAGAATATTATGTCGCACGTCAGGTGCGGGCATGGGAATTCGAATGTTCCGTATATCAGCCAGGTTTAGCGTCGCTTGGACGGTGGTATTCAGTAGCGACGCTACTTGACGCTTGACCTGAGGAACTGCGAAGGTCAGCGCAACCCACTCAGATGCAACATCCCGCATTCGAAGAACCGCGATTGCCCTCGCAACGTTGTAGCCGGCGAGTTCTGCGGGTGCAACTCGTGCCAGGCCGGGACTTCCGACGACTGACAGCAATAGCTCGCCTCCGGTAAGACGCGTACGGCCGAACTTGCTTTCGATTTCAGGTGCGACGCACATCACTCGGGCGGGATCTGCGTCCATATCAAGATCAGCTACTCGAAGCATCGGAATGCCGCCAGGAGTGTGGGGCCCGGGCTGAACGATGCCGTATGACAGCCCGTCCACCTCCAGCAACTCGTCAATTGTCGATGTTTCGTTCATGCTGCTCACGCCAACCTCCCCATCTGCTCGCGCACAACAGCATCCAGCCGCGCGGACTCGTCCAACGCCTCGGTGAGTTCCTTCGTCAGCCGCGTGATCTTCTCGTCGATCGGTTCGTCGTCCTCGGCAGCCTCGGGCGCACCGACGAAACGCCCCGGCGTCACCGCCCAGCCGGCCTTCTTGATCTCGTCGAGCGTCGCGCTCTTGCAGAAGCCCGGAATATCCTCGTACTCACCGACCGCCGAGTCGCGGCCCCGCCACGTGCGGAAGGTGTTGGCGATGGTGTCGATGTCGTTGTCGGACAGCGTGCGCTCCACGCGGTCGATCATGTGGCCCATCTCGCGGGCGTCGATGAACAACACCTCGCCGCGCCGATCCACCGACCCACGCGACCCGCTGCTCTTGTCTTTCGCGAAGAACCACACGCACACCGGGATCGCCACCGACCGGAACAGATTGGACGGCATCGCCATCACACACGACACCACATCGCCCTCGAGCATCGCGCGGCGAATCTCGCCCTCACCGCCCGTGTTCGAGGCCATCGTGCCGTTCGCCATGACGATCGCAGCCTCGCCCTGCACCTTGAGTTTGCTCAAGATGTGCTGCATCCACGCGTAGTTCGCGTTGCGCTTCGGCGGCACCCCGTACGTCCAGCGCTTGTCGTCTTCGCTGCGCGCCCAATCCTTGATGTTGAACGGAGGATTCGCCATCACGAAGTCGGCGGTCATCTCCGGGTGGATGTCGCGGGCGAACGTGTCGCCCCACCGCGACCCCAGCCCCTGCGAATCGATGCCGTGGATCGCGAGGTTCATCTTCGCCAACCGCCACGTGCGTTCGTTGAGTTCCTGACCGTAGACCGCGATGTTGGTCGGGTCTTCCTTGTGGCGGACGAGGAACTTCTCGGCCTGCACGAACATGCCACCCGACCCGCAGCACGGATCGTAGATGCGGCCCTCGTGGGGTTCGAGGATTTCCACCAGGGTGCGCACCAGCACCGGCGGCGTGTAGAACTCGCCGCCGCGCTTGCCTTCGGCCTTGGCGAACTTGTCAAGGAAATACTCGTACACCTCGCCCAGCAGATCGCGTGCCTTGCTGGCGCCCTCGCCGGTGAAGCGGGCCGAGTTGAACAGATCCACCAGCTCGCCGAGGCGGCGCTGATCGACGTTGTCGCGCCCGAACAGCGTCGGCAGCGTGCCCTCGAGTGCCGCGTTGTCCTTGGAGAGGGTGCGCATCGCCGCGTCGATGAGGTCGCCGACGGTCTGCGCATCGTCGGTGGCCGACGCCGGGATGCCCTTCGCGTTGGCCGCGATGAAGCTCCAGCGGGCGGTCGGCGCCACCCAGAACACGCCGTTGCCGACGTACTCGTCGACGTCCTCGAGGGTCTCGGCGACGTAGGACTCTTCTTCCCCGGCGAGTTCGGCGCGGATGGCGTCGCGGCGCTCCTCGAACGCATCCGACACGTACTTGAGGAACACGAGGCCGAGGACGACGTCCTTGTACTGGCTCGCGTCCATCGAACCGCGAAGCTTGTCGGCTGCCTTCCACAGCGTGTCCTTGAGTTCCTTCGGTGTGGACGGCAACAGCATGGGCTGCGAATTCGATGTCATGCGTCGTCTTTCGTTGTGTCGGACGGGGCTATCTGGGCGGACAGGGCTATCTGGACGGACAGGGCACCGGCGGCCAGGGCGTCGGTGAGTTCGGTGTCGAGGGCGTCGAGGTCGCGGAGTTCGTCGAGCAACTGCGCGCGACGTTCCCGCGTGCGCCGGGTGACCTCGTCGAGGGCGGCCACCCGATCGACCGGCACCGCCCGCAGTCGCCACGTGCGCCGGTCGGTGCCCGGCTGCGCGGCGATGTCGGCGGCGACGACAGCCGGCACCAACTGCCGGTCGTGGCTTTCGGCATCGAGGCAGCGGAAGACGCGGGCGGGGGACACCACCACGTGCCCACCGTGCCGGTCGACGACCGCGGCAGGCCCGCCCGCCGCGACATAGACGACGTCGCCGGGTTCGGTGAGCCGTGCCCGCGGCGCAACGTTCTCGAGCACGAGGCGGTCGATTCCCCGCGTCCCGATCTGGGCGGGGTTGCGGACCTCGTCGGGGCCGATGACGGTGGCCCAGCCTGTTTCGGGGGCGCCGATGGCGCGGTCCGGGATGCGCACGCCCGGCAGATCCTTGCCGAGTTCCTTCGTCGCCTGCTCGAGGCCGATGTGGGCCGGGCGGGCATCGGTAGCGGACAGCATCACGCCGGTGAGCAGGCCGCGATCGAGCTCCCACACGCGCGCCAGATGGTCGCCACCGTCCACCGAGACCCACGCCGTCGCAGGTGTGGTGAGCATCGACTGGCGCAGCAGACGATCCGATGCCAGGAGCGTGCTGGAACGAAAGGCGTGCGCATGGATGTTGCCGACGTGCGACAGCGAGGCCGCCACATCGGCGGCGATGGCCTCGCGGCCGACCTGGCCGGGGACGGCATCCGAATGTGAGCCGACCACCGACCACTGCGAACCCGGGCGACCGAACACCCACAGGGCCAGCCGTCGCCGTCCGCCGAACCGGCTCAGTCCCTTCGGCAGTGGCGCGACGTAGCGCAGGGGAGCGGTGTACTTATCGGACGGGGCGAGCAGTGCGCGACGATCGCGGCCCACGTACTGATCGGTCATCAGGCGCGCCGGGCCGACCACGACGAGCGCGTCGCGCTCCCCGACGTCGAGCAGTGCATCGGCGATCTGCGCGAAGAAGCGGGAGTCGTCCTCGACTCCCTGGCATTGCATCAGGTGCAGGAGGCCGCTGCGCGGGGGAGGCTGGGGGTCCGCAGCGTCGTGGTGGACGACCGGGACGCCGCGCGCGGCGATCCGCCGCCACGCGACTCGATCGCAGACCTCGCCGAAATCGTCTTCCCGGTACCGGAATTCCACGTCGGTGTGTTCGTCGAGGTGGTCGACGAGCAGCCCGGCGAGCACCAATCCGCCGTGCCCGTGCGGCACCACTGCCCGCGGGTCTGCGCGGTGGAGCACGGCGAAGATGCCGCCGAGCAGGTCGTTGCCGGCGGCGGTGAATGCCTCGCGGCACCACAGACCGTCGGCGGCCGTGAACTCGGCGACCAGACGGTCGAGCACGCGACCCCCGGAGAACGCGGCCTCGGCCAGGGTGTCGACGGCCTGCAGCAGCGTGTCGTCACCGAGCGCGTCGAGGGCGCCGGCCGCGTCGAGGATCGGGGCGACGTCATGTGTCTCGACGAGCTGCAACACGTCGAACGGTTCGAGGCCGCCGAGGTGTTCGCCGCACAGTTGATGCAGGAGCAGCAGCGCGGAGCCCCGGTCGAGATCGGCGGTCACGGCCTCCATCGCGGACGAGTACAGCGGTGATTCGATGCGCGCCTCGCTGTTGTTGCCGTGGCCGGTCTCCTCGAGCCAGCGGGCGACCTCGTCGGCGTCGAATCGGAGCGGCTGTTCGAGGACGGGGGAAGGGAAGGGGCGATCCGCGCCCGCGAAACGCGTGCGCCATACCGACACCACGGGACGGCGGACCTGGGCGAGATCGGCGATGCCCTGCATCGTCAGTGTCTGCACGGGTTCCCTCCTGTGTCTCGTCGAACCGGAAGAAACATAACGCACCGCACTCGGTGGCATCGGAGGTCAACTGATAATACGGCTTATCGTCTGCGCGAAAGTATGAGAGTGCAGTGCACGTCCGTGAACGCAGACGGGTACGAGGCCCGGAAACGGCACGGTCGCCGCAGCACCTCACATCGAGAGGTGCTGCGGCGACCGTGGGAAGAGAGCAGGCGTCCGTCAGCGCGCGAACAACAGCGCACGCTTGACTTCCTGGATCGCCTTCGTCACCTGGATGCCACGGGGGCACGCGTCGGTGCAGTTGAAGGTGGTGCGGCAGCGCCACACACCTTCCTTGTCGTTGAGGATGTCGAGACGCTCGGCGGCGCCCTCGTCACGCGAATCGAAGATGAACCGGTGCGCGTTGACGATGGCAGCGGGACCGAAGTAGCTGCCGTCGCTCCAGTACACCGGGCACGACGTGGTGCAGCACGCGCACAGGATGCACTTGGTGGTGTCGTCGAAACGTGCGCGGTCGTGCTGCGACTGGATGCGCTCGCGGGTCGGCTCGTTGCCGGTCGCGATGAGGAACGGCTTGACGGCACGGAACGCGTCGAAGAACGGTTCCATGTCGACGATGAGATCCTTCTCGACCGGAAGACCACGGATCGGCTCGATCGTGATGGTGACCGGCTTGCCGTCCTTGGGCAGCATGTCCTTCATCAGGATCTTGCAGGCCAGGCGGTTGACGCCGTTGATGCGCATCGCGTCGGAGCCGCAGACACCGTGCGCACAGCTGCGGCGGAACGTGAGGGTGCCGTCGAGGTAGCCCTTCACGTACAGCAGCAGGTTGAGCATGCGGTCGGTGGGAAGCGCGGGAACCTGGAAGGAATCCCAGTGCTGGCCCTTGTCGTCCTCCGGGTTGAACCGGGCGATCTTGAGCGTGACCATCGTCGCGCCCTCGGGCACGGGAGGCAGCTCGGTTGCGGCGTCGCTGTCGTTCTTCTCGAGAGTTGTCATCAGTACTTACGCTCCATGGGCTCGTACCGGGTCTGGACCACCGGCTTGTAGTCCAGGCGGATGTCGGAGATCAGTTCCTCGCCCACCTTGTACGCCATGGTGTGCTTCATGAAATTCGCGTCGTCCCGGTCCGGGTAGTCCTCGCGTGCGTGACCGCCGCGCGATTCCTTGCGGTTGAGGGCACCGACGACGGTCACCTCGGCCATTTCGAGCAGGAAGCCGAGCTCGAGGGCCTCGAGCAGATCGCTGTTGTAGCGCTTGCCTTTGTCGTGGACCGTGATCTCCTTGTAGCGCTTCTTGAGTGCGTGGACATGGTCCAGTGCCCGCGTCAGCGTCTCCTCGGTGCGGAAGACCGATGCGTTGTTGTCCATCGACTGCTGCAGATCGCGACGGATGTCGGCGACGCGCTCCTTACCGCCGGCATGCAGGATGCGGTCGAGCCACTCGTCGACGTACTTCGAGGGGGTCTCCGGCAGGTCCACGTGGTCGTGGGTGTTCGCGTACTCGGCAGCAGCGATGCCGGCGCGACGGCCGAACACGTTGATGTCGAGCAGCGAGTTGGTGCCGAGACGGTTGGCGCCGTGCACGGACACACAGGCACATTCGCCGGCCGCGTACAGGCCCGGGACGATGTTGTCGTTGTCGCGGAGCACGTTGCCCTCGATGGTGGTGGGAATACCACCCATGACGTAGTGGCAGGTGGGGTACACGGGGACGAGCTCGGTGACCGGGTCGACACCCAGGTAGGTGCGCGCGAACTCGGTGATGTCCGGGAGCTTCTCCTCGAGGACGTCCTCGCCGAGGTGGGTCACGTCGATGTAGACGTAGTCCTTGTTCGGTCCGGCACCGCGGCCTTCGAGCACCTCGAGCACCATGGAACGCGCAACGATGTCGCGGGGGGCGAGGTCCTTGATGGTGGGGGCGTACCGCTCCATGAACCGCTCGCCGTCGGCGTTGCGGAGGATGCCGCCTTCGCCGCGGACGGCCTCCGAGATGAGGATGCCGAGGCCCGCCAGTCCCGTCGGGTGGAACTGGTGGAACTCCATGTCCTCGAGCGGGAGCCCCTTGCGGAAGACGATGCCCATGCCGTCACCGGTGAGGGTGTGGGCGTTCGACGTCGTCTTGTACATGCGACCCGACCCGCCGGTGGCGAACACGATCGACTTGGCGTGGAACACGTGGATCTCACCGGTGGACATCTCGTAGGCGATGACACCCGTGGCGACCGGGCCGTTCTCGGTCTCGGTGAGGGCGATGTCGAGCGCGTAGAACTCGTTGAAGAACTCGACGTCGTGCTTGACGCAGTTCTGGTAGAGCGTCTGCAGGATCATGTGACCGGTGCGGTCGGCTGCGTAACACGCGCGACGGACCGGAGCCTTGCCGTGGTCGCGAGTGTGACCGCCGAATCGACGCTGGTCGATCTTGCCTTCGGGCGTGCGGTTGAACGGCAGACCCATCTTCTCGAGGTCGAGGACCGCGTCGATGGCCTCTTTCGCCATGATCTCGACGGCGTCCTGGTCGGCGAGGTAGTCGCCGCCCTTGACGGTGTCGAAGGTGTGCCACTCCCAGTTGTCTTCCTCGACATTCGCGAGGGCGGCACACATGCCACCCTGCGCGGCGCCGGTGTGGCTGCGGGTGGGGTAGAGCTTGGTCAGAACCGCGGTGCGGGCCCGCGGGCCGGCTTCGATCGCGGCGCGCATTCCGGCGCCACCTGCACCGACGATGACCACGTCATAACGATGTTCCTGCATGAAGTCTTGGCTCCCCTAGCTCGCAACGATGTTGGGATCGAAGGTGAAGAGCACGTAGGTACCCAGACCCGTGATCAGGATCATCGACACGACCAGGATCGTGTTGAGCCAGAACCGGGTGGAATCCTTGCGTGCATAGTCCGCGATGACGGTGCGCAGGCCGTTGCCGCCGTGCAGCTGCGCGAGCCACAGCATCGACAGGTCCCAGACCTGCCAGAACGGGCTGGACCAGCGACCCGCGACGAAGGCGAAGTTGATGCGGTGCACGCCGTCGTCGAGCATCAGCATGATCAGCAGGTGCCCGAGGACGAGGACGAACAGTGCGATGCCGGACAGGCGCATGAACAGCCAGGCGTAGAGTTCGAAGTTGTTCTTCGAGGTCTTGCGAGGCGAGCGGGGGTTGTCGAGGCTGGCGGGGCGGTCGTACGTCGTACCCAGTGATTTTGCTTCGCTCATGTCAGTGCCCCGCAAACATGTTGTAGAAGATCCGAATGCTCGAGGGGATCATCACCACGAACCAGATCGCCAGGATCGTCCAGAGCATCACGCGCTGGTACTTCGGGCCCTTGGCCCAGAAGTCGATGAGCATGACGCGCAACCCGTTGAGGGCGTGGTAGAGCACCATGGCCACCAGGCCGAGCTCCATCAGGCCGACGATCGGGGTCTTGTAGGTGTCGATGACCGCGTCGTAGGTCTCGGGGTTGACCCGGACGAGTGCGGTATCGAGAACGTGGACGAATAGGAAGAAGAATGTCGCCACGCCGGTGATCCGGTGTAGTACCCAGGACCACATGCCGGGGTCCCCCCGGTATAGCGACCGTGTGCGCCCCGCAGGTGCGGGGGCGGCTTCAGTCGTGCTGCTCATCGAGTGCTGTGCCTCCAACGTCAATGGTGGGCGCGTCGAGCCGCTCTCGCCTGTGGAAATCCGCAGTACCTGGCCCGACGTGAAACCTGAACCGACTTGGCATGACTCTAAACCCATCGCAAAGCGGGGAACTAATCTCCCCGCTGATTCGTACCGGCGTGAAATCATAAGTTAGGTTTGCCTTTCCAACTGTGATCGCGGGCGATGGGGGCATCGAATCGTTGCGCAGGCCACCATGGAAGGATGTGGAATTGTGCCGGAAGTTGATTGGAAGTTATTGCGCGCCAAAGCACATGAGGCCATGGGGGATGCCTATGCGCCCTACTCGAAGTTTCCGGTGGGGGCCGCTGCTCTCACTGTGGACGGCCGGATTGTGAGCGGCTGCAATGTGGAAAATGTCTCACACGGCTTGGGTCTTTGTGCCGAATGCGTACTCGTCGGTAACTTGATCTCCGGTGGTGGGGGGCGTCTGCGAGCGGTCTCCGTGTGCGACGCGCGCGGGGCGATACTGATGCCCTGTGGCCGGTGCCGGCAGGTCCTTCTCGAACACGGCGGCCCCGGCCTGCTCGTCGATACCGCCGCCGGTGCCCGCCCGATGTCGGAGCTGCTCCCCGACGCCTTCGGCCCGGAGGATCTGGCCGCGGCCATCCCCGACGGTGGTGGCCATGCCTGAGATCACCTCGATCATCCGGAGCAAACGCGACGGCGTCGAACTCACCGGATCCGAAATCGACTGGGTGATACAAGCGTTCACTCACGGAATCGTCGCCGACGAGCAGATGTCCGCGCTCGCCATGGCCATCTACTTCCGGGGAATGAGCCGGGCCGAGACCTCGCGCTGGACTGCGGCGATGATCGGCTCGGGCCGGCGGCTCGACTTCACCGGATTGGGGCTGCGCACCGTCGACAAACATTCCACCGGGGGAGTGGGCGACAAGATCACCCTGCCGCTCGCTCCGCTGGTGGCCGCGTGCGGTGTGGCGGTGCCGCAGCTGTCCGGCCGCGGACTCGGACACACCGGGGGCACGCTCGACAAACTCGAATCGATTCCCGGCTGGCGTGCCGAGCTGAGCGCCGCCGAGATGGCCGAGATCCTCCTCGACCCCGCCGTCGGTGCCGTCGTCTGTGCCGCCGGTGCAGACCTGGCTCCCGCCGACCGGAAGCTCTACGCGCTGCGCGATGTGACCGGCACCGTCGAATCGATCCCGCTGATCGCGAGTTCGATCATGAGCAAGAAGATCGCCGAGGGCACGGGGGCGCTCGTTCTCGACGTGAAGGTCGGCAGCGGGGCATTCATGAAGGAACTCGGTGACGCCCGCGAACTGGCCAGGATCATGGTGGAACTCGGCTCCGATGCCGGCCTGACCACCACCGCCCTGCTCACCCGCATGGACACCCCGCTCGGACGCACCGCAGGCAACGCCCTCGAAGTGGGCGAAGCGCTCGAGGTGCTCGCGGGCGGCGGCCCCGACGACGTCGTCGAGCTGACCTTGGCGCTCGCCCGCGACATGCTCGCGGCCGCGGGCATCCACGACATCGACCCCGCCGACCGCCTGCGCGACGGATCCGCGATGGATCGCTGGCGCGCGATGATCGCCGCCCAAGACGGCGACCCCGCTGCGCCGCTGCCCACCTCTCGCCACACCGAGACCGTGTACGCCGAGTCGGACGGCGTCCTCGTCGGTCTCGATGCCATGGCCGTCGGGCTCTCCGCGTGGCGGCTCGGGGCAGGGCGCACGCGCCAGGGCAACGCTGTGCAGGCGGGTGCGGGTGTCGAACTGCACGTGAGGCTCGGCGATTCGGTCCGTGCCGGGCAGCCGATCGCGACACTCCACACCGACACGCCGGAGACGTTCCCCGGCGCGCTCACGGCCTTGCGCGACGGAGTGCGGATCGGGACCGAGCCGCCCGAACGGGGCCCACTGATCATCGAGCGGATCGCCGAGTAGACGACTACCGTCCGGGATATGACGACTACCGTCCGGGAGACGAACGAGCAGCCGGGAGGGACGCGACTTCGGGTTGCGCCGAAAGTGGTTCTGCACGACCACCTGGACGGCGGGCTGCGGCCCGGATCGATCCTCGAGCTCGCCGGTGAGTGCGGCCATCGGTTGCCTGCCGATACGGCCGACGGGCTGGCCTCGTGGTTCCGCGACTCCGCCGACAGCGGATCGCTCGAGCGCTACCTGGAGACCTTCGAGCACACCGTCGCCGTGATGCAGACCCCCGAGGGGCTCGAGCGGGCCGCGCGGGAATGCACCATCGACCTCGCAGAGGACGGCGTCGTCTACGCCGAGGTCCGGTTTGCGCCGGAGCAGCATCTCGAACGCGGCCTGAGCCTCGACCGTGTGGTCGAGCATGTCCTCGAAGGATTCCGTGCGGGGGAGTCGGAAGTGGCGGCGGCGGGCGGGCGACGCATTCGGGTGGGGTGCCTGCTCACCGCGATGCGGCACGCCGCACGGTCTCGGGAGATCGCCGAACTGGCCGTGCGGTTCCGTGACCGCGGCGTCGTCGGGTTCGACATCGCGGGCGCCGAAGCCGGAAATCCGCCGAGCAGGCACCTCGATGCATTCGAGTACACGCGCGCTGCGAACGCACACTTCACCATTCACGCCGGCGAGGCGTTCGGGTTGCCGTCGATCCACGAGGCGGTCGCGTTCTGCGGCACCGACCGTCTCGGGCACGGCGTGCGCATCGTCGACGACATCACCGTTCACTCGGACGGCACAGCAACCCTCGGGTTACTCGCGAACTATGTGCGGGACAAGAGGATTCCGCTGGAGCTGTGCCCCAGCTCCAATGTGCAGACCGGTGCCGTGCGGACCATCGAGGAGCACCCCTTCGACCTGCTCGCCCGATTGCGCTTCCGGGTGACGGTCAACACCGACAACCGGCTGATGAGCGACACCACGATGACGCGAGAAATGACCCGCCTGGTTGCGGCATTCGGCTACGGGTGGTCGGATCTGGAGCGTTTCACCATCAACGCGATGAAGTCGGCGTTCCTACCGTTCGATCAACGCCTCGACCTGATCGACGACGTCATCAAGCCCGGATACGCCGTGCTCCTCGGCTGAATACCGGCTCGGTATTCGACCGCGCGGACCGCCTCACAGCTTGCGCAGGTGGGCCTCGAACTCACGCTCGAGGTCGCGCCACGCGACGGATTCCGCATCGAACGGGGCACTCGGGGCGAGCCTGCTCGCATCCGGTTCGATCACGTAGTTGACGAACCAGCCCAGCTCGGTCGACGCGGCGAGTGCCGCGTCGGTGGCGTCCTCGCCGACGTAGTTCGCGGCATCGGTGAACAGTTCGACGGCGAGTTCCATCTGCTCGGGATCGACCGCGGTGACGCCCTCGACAATGTCGTCGGCAATGCCCGTGAGCACGTAGACGTTGTCCTCGGTGACCGTGACCTCGAGTGAGCCGTCCGTCGCGGCGTGCCGGATGGTTTCGTACGTCTCCAGCGGGGCCAGGTCGTGGTCGTGGTTGTCGGCGAGGTACCTACCGAGCGCGCGTTCGGACCCGAACACGAGAATCGAGCCCTCGGAGCCGAGGAACACGGCGTCGTCGTCGAGGTAGCACCGCAGTGTGAACCAGGTGCCCTCGCTACTGATGATCTTGATCGGGTCGATGCCCACCGACACCCAGAAGTCGTCGTCGACCCCGTCGTCCACGTACTCGTACTCGTCCTCGTCGGAATCGTCGACCGCGTCGTCCGCCTCGACGTCGTTCTCGTCCACCGCAACCAGTTCCGACTCGATCTCCGATACCGCCGCCTCATCGGTGCCGGGGGTCGTGACGACGGCGTCGAGCGCGTCGATCACGTCGTCCCAGCTCGCGTCGACCGCGGCACCGAGCTTGTTCCAGAGGTCCGAGCCGGTACGGTCGTCGAACGCCGCGACGCCGTACCGGAGCACCGTGTCCACCTCGGGGCGTTCGAAGAACTTGGTGATCACCTCGAGCTCGCACACATCACCGAGGATGCTGACGATGTCGAAAGTGTCCTGGAGCTCGGAGACGAAGACCGGGTCGAGGTCGCCGGCCACGAGCTCGGGAACTCCGATCAGATCGAATGCGTGCGCTTCGTCGGGCTCGAACTCGACGGCGGCGAGCTTCGACACCACCGGCCACGCCGGATGCTCGACGAGGTCGTTGTCGGTGTTCGCGCGCACGAACGCAACGAGATGCGCAACCGACGGGAACCCGTACAGGTCGTCGCCGTGGCCGAGGAAGGCCTCCCACTCGTCGTCACCTTCGCGCCATTTCGGCGCCCACAAGGTGACGAGGTCGCCGTCGGTGAGACCGAGTTCGATCGGGACGATGTCTCCAGCCATGGCGCGAAGCCTAACCATTGCGGCGCCGAAGATATAGCGCGGGAGGCGAGAGAGGCATCACCCGAGTGCGCTCCGCAGGTCGTGAAACAGCCGGGAGCGTTCTGCGCCGGCACGGCGCGCGGCCTCGTGAACGGTCGCGAGAATCTCGGATCCCAGCTCGGTCGCGTCGCGCCGAGTGACCGATTCGGCCAGTTCCAGGCCCGACAGCGCGCCTCGGCCGTCGACGTGAGCAACGATGCTCCCATCCCCGTTGCTTGCGGAACCACGGACTGTGCCGAGTCCGCCGAGTGCGTGTTCGAGCGCGCCGAGTTGGGTGCGTACGCGGTCGACGATCTCCTCGACCTGCTGTTCGCTCATGACCTGTCGTCCTTTCGTTGAGGTGATGCCGGGGTGCGTGGTCGCAGGAACTGCATGAGCTACAGGGGTCGCTGCATCCAGGCCGGGCGCGCGCCGTGACCGGCACCGTCGTGTTCGAGGTCGGGGAGGTCGGCCCGGGTGGGCATGCCCATCCGGTCGAGGACATCACTGTGGACGCCCTGAGCGACGAGTTGCTCGCGCCGCAGAATCGCCGCTTCGAGCGCGGCACGCCGATTCAGCGCCACGATGGCCTCGGCGAGCTGCGCCGCCCCGAACCGCAGTTCTCGCGGGTCGATACGCAGATCGATCGGCAGGCCCTGGTCGGTGGCGCGGACCCGGATGGTGCCCGCAGCGTTCTGCGCGGTGGCCGTCACCGCGATCGTGTTGTTGGTGTCCATACACGGTTGGACGCACCGGGCGGCGCATCGGTTCCCTCGGCGGGGGCGAGATTCGAACCGAGAGAAGATCGTGCTGGCAGAACGCCTCGCCGGGTTCCAGGAGCGGTATCGCGACGTGGGGGTGGTCGCGCGCGACCGTCCAGTGCGGGGCTCGAGGACGAGTAGACGTTCGAAATGACGGTTGGTGTCCGATATTTCCGTACACCGACCGTCATATGCGGCACCTACGTGATGCTGCAAGTAACTGCTTGCTGGCAAGTGAGGTGGGTGATCGCCGAGACGACACGACAGCGGATCGGCAAAGAAGCACTTCGGCTGTTCGGCGAGCGCGGAGATGCGGCCACCCAGTGGCCTCTCCCGGTCGGCGCTGTTGGCCTGCCCAGTAGTAGACGTGGCGTTGGGGTCGGGACTCGTGGTCATTCCGTGGGCCTGTAGAAGCCCTGGAAGCTCATCGGGCCGTTCGTGGTGCGGATGGGGGTCATGGCGACGGGGTCGCCTGCCTCGATCATCATCCCGCCACCGACGACCATTGCGACGTGCCCGTCCCAGACCGCGAGATCGCCCGGCATTAGAGCCCCGGCGTCGACGGGCGTTCCGACGTCCTGCTCCTGTGCGAGTCGCGGAATGTCGAGACCTGCCTCGCCGTATGCCCACTGGGTCAGGCCGCTGCAGTCGAGTCCGCGACCCGGGGTGGTGCCGCCCCACACATACGGAGTTCCCTGTTGGTCGAGTGCGCGACGAACGGCTTCGGCGGCGGTCGCGTTCGGAGCATGCGCGACGGTGCCGTCGGGCAAGGTCACCGCGACCCCACCCCCGGCGTCGGGTACCGAGCCGCCCATCGCCGAGATCTCACCGGATCCCGTCGGCAGGTTGCCGGGCGCGGGCGCCGCGATGCCGCCCGCGTCCGCTGCCGGGGCGCCCATCGGTGGCTCGGGAATCAGGGCGGTGACCGTCGCGGTGAGTTCGGAGAGTGCGCCCACGACGCGCGTGAGCACATCCAGGCCCTCGGAGATGTGCTCGATCGCAGCGGTGATCAGCATCACCTGCCCCTGTGGGAGGGTCAGTGCGGGCGCGGCCTGCTGGGCGAGTGCGACGAACGAATCGATGATGCGCTTCAGTTCGACCGCTCCGGTGACTACCGTGATCGTGGCGTCGAGCACGCTCGTGGCGAGCTCGATCCCCTGATCGACGGCACCGATGGTGTCGCGCAGTATCCTTTCGCCGCTGCCGAGCGCGGCTTCGGCAGCGGTACCTGTCCACCCCCAGGCGAGCTCCGCGAGTGCGTGTCGGCAGGTGGCCTGCGCTTCCTCTGCCATCGCGCACCCGGTGCGCAGGTCGCTGCCCGGATCCGAACCCGGCGGCACGTCGGAGCCGAAGGTGCCGAGCAGATCGTGCAGAGGCGCGACGAGGGCCTCTGCCCCCACCCCGGTGATCACTGGACACCTCCGGGGGCCTCGAGCGGGTCGGCGGTGCCGCGCAGGGCAGTGACCGTCTCGCGTTCGGTGTGTTCGTAGGCCGCCGCGGTGAGTGTCGCCGTCGTGCCCATACCCGAGAGGACTTCGCGGATCCGGTCCAGTTCGCGGGAGTGTCCGTCGTATGCGGTGGCGAACGCCGCGAGGAAGTCGGCGCCGACCGGGCCGAGCAGAGATGCGAGACCGGTCGGGTCGGTCCTCCTGGTCTGGAGTGCGGCCTGGTCGAGCTGCATTGCGAGCGCGGTCGCGACGCGGCCGAATTCCGCGATCACGGCAGGGTCGGCCTGAAATGCTCCAGGTTCGGTCTGTGGGTGGGGCACCGCTCGTCTCCTCGTTCACCGATGGATGTGTGTCACATTGGTTCGACGCACCGCGCGGCCCTTCGGTTCCGTCGTTCTATCCTTCGGTTCATGGACTCGCTCGTGGTCGATCACCCGCTCGCTGCTTCCCTGCTCACGATCCTGCGGGACGAAGGCAGCGACAATGCCGCTTTCCGGCACGCGTTGCGCCGGCTCACCCAGATGTTGATCTACGAGGCGGTGCGGGAAGCGCCGGTCGAGACATTCGAGGTCCGCACGCCCGTGGCGGTCACGACCGGTGTGCGGCTGACGCAACCGCCGTTGCTCGTCCCGGTTCTGCGTGCGGGGCTCGGCATGGTCGAGCAGGCGCACGCGCTGATCCCGCAGGCGCAGGTCGGGTTCGTGGGGCTTGCCCGCGACGAGAAGACCTTCGAGCCGGTGCCGTACCTGGAGTCGTTGCCCGAGGACCTGTCGGGACTGCCGGTCTTCGTGCTCGATCCGATGCTCGCGACGGGTGGCTCGATGGTGCAGACGCTCGACATGCTGGCGTCGCGCGGGGCGACCGACATCACCGCGGTGTGCGTGGTGGCGGCTCCGCAGGGTGTCGAGACGCTCGCTGCGTCGGGGCATCCGGTTCGTTTGGTGACCGCGTCGATCGACGAGGGTCTCAACGATGCGAAGTACATCGTGCCGGGGCTGGGAGACGCCGGGGACCGCCAATTCGGTCCACGTTAGAAACCCCATAGGGGTATGTTACTAATGGGACTTTTGGTGCTGGAGTGACGCAATAACGTCTCTGATCCGTAATCGAACGGAGACCAACTCCGCCGTGGTCAGTGACCCCGCCCCTATACGCTGCACCCTGTTCGCAACGCCCGTTGTGACCGAAACGACCTCTGCGGAACGGGGAAATACGATGCGCGATACCCTTTTTCACACCCGTTTGAAAGCGTCACTCCGGATTGCCGCGCTGGGTACGGCGTCGACGCTCGCCGTCCTCGCCAACCCCGCCGTGGCGTCCGCCGACGTCGACAACTCCAGGATCCTCCCGCTCGACGATGGCCGAGCGATCGAGGTGACGCAGGCCGATACCTCGATCCAGTGGTACCCACCGCTCGACAGTTCGCCACTCAGCGTCGAATTCTTCGCGGACGGTACAACATCCGTCCGCATCACGGGATATGAGGCCGCGCAGGCGACAGGTACGAAACTGACCGTCGGATACCAGATCGGCTACCCGGCCGCGCTACCCGGCGCCGTCGCCCACGTCATCACCCCGGGGTTGAACATCGGAGGGGACAACACTGCGAACCTCGGGGTGGAGATCATCCCGGACCTCGCGGTGGGAGTCGATCTCGGTACCGGAAACGGCTGGGACGCGTCGATCGTCCCGGAGCAGGAGCTCGAGGTCGAACTCCAACCCGGCGGCATCACCGATGTGCCGATCGTCGAGGATCATCAATTCGACGGTGACGCTGCAACAGTGCGGTTCGCGGGCATCCACGGCTCGGTGTCCGGGGCGCTCGGCCCGGTCACGCTACGGCCCTACGCGAAAGCGGTCACGTCGTCCAACGATGTCGTCATCACGTACGGCGCGCCGCACCGGCTCTGACTCGGCCGGGAGGGCGGCGTGCGCGGTCTATTCGGGGGTCGGCCCACCTGCTCGGCCATGCAGATCCCGTGCCCAGCGACGCAGCGCCTCGAGCGTCGCGGTCGCCGCGTCCCGGTCACCGTCGTGGGCCACTGATTCGAGGTAGCACTTGAGCTTCGGCTCGGTGCCCGAGGGTCTGACCACCACGCGGACCGTCGCACCCTCGAAGACGAGTGCATCGGTACTCAACGGCCCGGGATCGGCCGAGAGGTCGGTCGCGGTCACCGGTTCCGAGGCCAGCTCGGAGGGCGGATCGGCCCGCAGGACGGCCATGATCGAGTCGATCTGCGCCGGATCGGTGACGCGGATCGAGACCTGGTCGCCCACATGCACCCCGAACTCCCGGTGCAGGGCGTCGAGTGCGTCGACGAGAGTGCCACCCGCCGCCTTCAGCTCGGCTGCGTAGTCGGCGACCACCACGGCCGTGCCGATCCCGTCCTTGTCCCGCACGGCCTCGGGATCCACGCAGTGCCCGATCGCCTCCTCGTACGCGTAGACCAGACCTTCACCGGCGCGGGTGAGCCACTTGAAGCCGGTGAGAGTCCGGGCGAATCGGGCTCCGCGGGCGGCGGCCAGCGTGCCGAGCAGGGTCGACGAGACGATGGTCGTCGCCACCAGCGACCGGGCCGGCGCGTACTCGAGGATACGATCACCGAGCAGCACACCGGTCTCGTCACCCCGAAGCAGTCGCCACCCGGCCGCGGTGGGAACCGCGACCGCGCAGCGATCCGCATCCGGATCCAACGCGATCGCGATGTCGGCGCCGATGTCGGCAGCAAGCTCGAGCAGGGCGTCGACGGCCCCCGGTTCCTCCGGGTTCGGGAACGTGACCGTCGGGAATGCGGGATCGGGTTCGAACTGTGTCGCGACGACGTGTACATCGGTGAACCCGGCCGCATGCAGCGCGGCGACCGCCGTCTCGCCTCCGACACCGTGCAGCGGCGTCAACGCGATCGTCAGATCCCGATGCGGCGACCGCGGCAATGACGCCACCCGCGCGAGGTAACGGTCGACGAGGCCGGCGCCCGACGTCGCTACCGCCGCACGAGGAACCGCACCGGCCTCCGGCGCGTCGTCGATCGCCGCCTCGATCTGGCTGTCGGCGGGCGAGACGATCTGGGCTCCACCCGAGAGGTACACCTTGTAGCCGTTGTCGGAGGCGGGATTGTGGGAGGCGGTGATTTGTACTCCCGCAACCGCATTCAGTTCACGTACCGCGAATGCGGTCACCGGAGTCGGGAGTGGGCGGGGGAGAGCGACGACGTCGAATCCCGCCGCGGCGAGCACCTCGGTGGTCGCTGCGAAGAACTCCGCGGACCCGATGCGCGCGTCGCGCCCCACCACCACCGTGCCGCCGCGGCACCCCTGTTCGATCAGCCAGGTCGCGAGGCCCGCGGTCGTGCGCACGACAGTCGGGACGTTCATGCAGTCCGGTCCGTCGCCGACGGGCCCCCGCAGCCCCGCGGTGCCGAACCTGAGGGTCACAGCCTGGCCGCCAGATCGCGCAGCAGATCACCCATGCGGGTCGCGGCCTCTCGCCCCGCCGCGAGGACCTCCTCATGGTCGAGGTGCTCGCCGGTGATGCCTGCCGCCGCATTGGTGACCAGCGACACCCCGAGGACGCGGGCGCCCGCTGCGCGTGCGGCGATGGTCTCGTGCACCGTCGACATCCCGACGAGATCCGCGCCGAGGACGCGCAGCATCCGGATCTCGGCGGGTGTTTCGTAGTGCGGCCCGGGCAGTCCGGCGTAGACACCCTCGCGCAGCGTGGGGTCGATCTCGCGGGCGAGTGCGCGCAGTTCGGGGGAGTATGCGTCGACCAGGTCGACGAACTGGGCGCCGACCAGCGGCGAGCGGCCGGTGAGGTTGAGATGGTCGGAGATGAGCACGGGTTGCCCCACCCCGAACTCGGGATCGATCCCCCCCGCGGCGTTGGTGAGGATCAGGGTGCGCGCTCCCGCAGCGACCGCCGTGCGTACCGGATGAACCACCCGGCTCAGATCATGACCCTCGTAGGCGTGGATACGCCCGGCAAGGACGAGCACCGTGTTGTCGCCCGCGGTGAACGAGTTCACGGTGCCGGAATGTCCCGCCGCGGTGGGGGGTGCAAAGCCCGGAAGGTCACTCATCGGGATGCTCGCGACGGGTTCGCCGAAGCGGTCGACGGCGGCGCGCCAGCCTGAACCGAGCACCACGGCAATGCTGTGCGCGGCGATTCCGGAGCGTTCGGCGACAACATCGGCTGCGGCCTTCGCCGCGGCGGTGACATCGGCTGCGGCCTTCGCCGCGGCGGTGACATCGGCTGCGGCCTTCGCCGCGGCGGTGACATCGGCTGCGGCCTTCGCCGCGGCGGCATCGACGATCTCGGGTGTTGTTCCCATGAGGTCAGACCCTAGCGGCAAGCCGAAAGTTACTCATGAGTAGGAATGGGGGTATCGTCGTCGTCATGCCTTATCTCGAACGCGACGGCGACGTCTTCGTCCTGTACCTCGGCAGCCAAGGCGAAGAGGTGAACGAGAACCGCTTCCATCCCGACCTGCTCACCGAGTTGCACCGCCACCTCGACGAGGTCGAGGCGCACGAAGGCCCGGCAGCGCTCGTCACCGCTGCAACCGGGAAATTCTGGAGTAACGGACTCGACACCGACTGGATCTTCGGCAATCTGGCCGACCTGCCCGCCTACCTGGACTCGGTGCACGAACTCTTCGTGCGGATCCTGACCTTCCAGACCCCGACGGTCGCGGCCGTGCAGGGGCACGCCTTCGGGGCGGGCGCGATGCTCGCCCTCACCCACGACTTCCGGGTGATGCGCGCCGATCGCGGTTTCTGGTGCCTGCCCGAGGTGAACCTGAACATGCCGTTCACCGTCGGGATGTCCACGTTGATGCGGGAACGCCTCCCCATCCAGACCGCGGTCGACGCGATGACCACCGGACGCCGGTTCGGGGGCGTCGAGGCAGTCGCCGCCGGTATCGCCGAGCAGCACGTGGACGGCGATGGAGTCCTCGCCGCTGCCGTCGAGACGGCCGCCGCACTGACGTCGACCCGCGGCAACAACCTGGGCGGAATCAAGCGTGGCCTGCATGCGCCGCTGATCGAGGCGCTGCGGACGAAGACGGACGAGTCCAACTTCCGCTTCGGCTGACCATCCCGGCAGGATCGCGCGGCCTCGTCGAACCCGCCCGTCCGGCATGACAGACTGGGCACCGTGACGACCGAATCCGACAGTGCGATCGAGACTGCCTCAGACAGTTTGATCGCGCTGTCGCATTCGATCCACGCAGAGCCGGAACTGGCGTTCGACGAACACCGCAGCGCCGCCAAGATCGTCGAAGTCCTCCGCGACGCCGGGTTCGAGGTCCGCACCGGCGTCGCCGACCTCCCCACCGCATTCGACGCCCGCTACGGCAGCGGCGAACTCGTCCTCGCATTCTGCGCCGAATACGACGCGCTTCCCGGCATCGGGCACGCATGCGGGCACAACATCATCGCCGCCTCGGCAGTCGGTGCCGGGATCGGGTTGGCTGCGCTCGCGGACGAACTCGGCGTCACCGTGCGCGTGATCGGCACTCCGGCCGAGGAAACCGGCGGCGGCAAAGTCCTCATGCTCGAGCGGGGCGAGTTCGACGGCGTCGGCGCCGCCCTGATGGTTCATCCGGGCCCCTTCGACATCACCGGCGCAACCTCGCTCGCGCTTGCCGACATCGCCGTCTCCTATGTCGGACGGGAGGCGCATGCGTCCGCGGCACCCGAATACGGGCGCAACGCGGCCGACGCGGCAACCGTTGCCCAGGTAGCGGTCGGTCTCATGCGACAACACCTGATTCCGGGACAGCAGATCCACGGCATCGTCAGCGACGGCGGAGCCGCACCCAATATCGTGCCCGGACACTCCGAGATGCTCTACTACCTGCGCGCGACCACCGCCGACCTGCTCGACGATCTCCGCGAACGCGCCGGACACTGTTTCGAAGCCGGCGCCCTCGCCGCCGGATGCACCCACCGCATCCGGACGGTGTCGCCCACCTACACGGAACTCACCCCGGATCCGTGGCTGGTGCAGGCATATCGTGAAGAGATCATCGGTCTCGGGCGCGCACCGCTGCCCGTCGAAGAGGAAGGGTTCCGCCCGCTGGGCAGCACCGACATGGGAAACGTGACGAACGTCGTGCCAGGAATACACCCCGTCATCGGTCTCGACTCGGGCGGCGCCGTCACACATCAGGAAGCATTCGCGTCCGCGTGCGTCACCGATTCCGCCGACCGCGCCCTCCTCGACGGCGCCCGCGCACTCGCCGCGACCGCGGCCCGTGCTGCCGGCGACCCCGGCCAGCGTGCCCGCCTACTCGATCGGGTCGGGCGCCGATGAACCCATACGTGGAGAAGTGGATCGACGAGCACGCCGGCGACTTGGTCGCGTGGCGCCGCCGCATCCACGCCAACCCCGAATTGGCGCGGCAGGAGTATGCCACCACCGAATTCGTCGCAACGAAGCTGACCGCGGCCGGGCTCGTACCTAAGGTTCTGCCCCGTGGAACCGGTCTGATCTGCGATCTCGGGCCGACGGACGGGCCGCGCATCGCCCTGCGCGCCGACATGGATGCCCTCCCGCTGCAGGAGATGACGGGCCTCGATTTCTCGTCGACCGTTCCCGGTGTGTCGCACGCGTGCGGCCACGACGCCCACACCACCGTGCTGCTCGGCGCGGCTCTGGCGCTCGCATCGGTCCCGGACCTTCCCGTCGGGGTCCGGCTGGTGTTCCAGCCCGCCGAGGAAGTGATGCCCGGCGGTGCCCTCGACGTCGTCGCGGCCGGTGGGCTCGACGGCGTGTCGCGCATCTTCGCGTTGCACTGCGACCCGCGGCTCGAGGTCGGCAAGGTGGGGATGCGGGTCGGGGCGATCACCTCGGCCGCCGACACCATCGAACTGGTTCTCGATTCACCCGGTGGGCACACCTCGCGTCCGCATCTGACGGGCGACCTCGTCTACGGACTCGGCACCGTGATCACCGGGCTCCCGGGCATGCTCAGCCGACGCATCGATCCGCGCACCGGCACCGTCATGGTGTGGGGTGCCGTCAGCGCGGGCAAGGCCCCGAATGCCATCCCGCGCACCGGAATGCTGGCCGGGACGGTGCGCACCGGCGACCACGAGACCTGGGAACTTCTCGAGCCGATGGTCCGCGAGATCGTGCACGGGCTCCTCGCGCCCACCGGGGTGAGCTACGAACTGCACTACCGTCGCGGTGTCCCCCCGGTCGTCAACGACGAGATCTCGGCGCGGATGTTCGAGGACGCAATCCGGGCGGCCGGTCCCGACGCGATGTCCGACACCCCGCAATCCGGTGGTGGCGAAGACTTCTCGTGGTATCTCGAGCAGATCCAGGGCGCGATGGGTCGCCTGGGCGTGTGGTCGGGTGTCGGGCCGGAGCTCGACATCCACCAGCCGACGTTCGATCTCGACGAGCGGGCACTCCCGGTGGGTGTGCGGGTACTGACCAACCTTGCGCTCGGCGCGGTCGGATAGCTCCTTCGCGGGCGGTGCGGATTCTCCCGCAAGATAAATAGCTCTCCGGGGGGATGCCCGACGACGAACCTTCGACCTAGTGTCGGGTGTGCTCCATACGAGATCGAGGGCGACCGCCCCATCATCACGTGTCCGGGATGTCGCCTCGGGTCAGGTCCGGGCCGTTGTCGAAGCGTGGACACCGGAGACGTCGTACGCCCCGCTGCGCCCGCGCAGCGGCACACCAGGTCTCGCCGGTGCAGTGCTGTTGCTGACCCTGCTGTTCGGCACGTCGGTCGGACAGCTGACCGACATGGTGCCGTGGGTCGTGGCCGCCTACCTGCTCGGGGCGGTGCAAGTGCTTCCGCTGGTGTTCGTGTTCGCGAGCCCGCTGGTGACCTGGCAACTGATGACCTTCGGGTTTGCTGCGGGCACGGTCTCGGGGCTGGTCCAAGACGAAGTCGTGCCATGGCCGGTCGCAAGTTGCATCTCGGCCGGTATGGCACTGGTCGCACTCGCCTCGGGCCGGCCGCTTCGGGTGGTGTCGGCTGCGGCGTCGACGTCGCTGATCCTGGTAGTCCTCCCCGCAATGTGGACGGTCGGCCTGCCGCTGCATGCAGTTGCGATGATCGCTGTTGCCGCCACGGGGATCGTGGCTGCCGGCGCGGTCTTTCGGCGACTACGCGCGGCCGAGACACATCTGGTCGTGGAACGAGGGCTGCGCCGTGAACAGGAACACCGCGAAGCCATCGCGCGCGAGCGCACCCGTATCGCACGGGAGCTGCACGACGTGGTTGCCCACCATATGTCGATGATCGCAGTTCAGACACAGGCCGCGACATTCACACATCCGGAACTACCGGTCGGTGTCCACTCCACATTCGACGACATCCACGCGGCGGCAGCGACCGCGTTGACCGAGATGCGCAGGGTCGTCGACGTCCTCCGAGGCCCCGAAACGGAGGGCGGATCGGAAACCCCCACACTCGACGGACTCGACGACCTGGTCGCGAGATGGTGCGGTTCGTCGGGGCAGCAGGTGGACCTGCGCGTACTCGGGCGCCCGGACACGGTACCGACGGAGATCTCGTGCGCGATGTACCGCATCCTCCAGGAAGCGCTGACCAATGCGCATCGGCACGGTGCAGGAAGCGGCGTGGCCGTCGAGATCCGGATCGGAGCGGGACATTCGCGCCTCACGGTCGGTAACGCCATCGTGCCCGGCCACCCGCAGTCCGACGGTGGAGGGCACGGGCTCATCGGAATACGCGAACGGGTCGCCGCGTACGGCGGGACCGTGGAGACGGGCCCCGACGAGTATGGACGGTTCGTCGTCGATGTCGAGTTCGACCATCGTGCTGTGGCACACGCCGGTCTCAGGGAGGAGCGATGATTCGCGTGGTGGTGGCCGACGACCAGGCGCTCGTCCGCGACGGAATTGCCGCGGTGCTGAACACTCAGAGCGACATCGACGTGGTGGGATCTGCGGAGGACGGCGCGGAGGCAGTCGAGCTCGTCGCAGCGTTGGATCCCGACGTGGTGGTCCTCGACATCCGGATGCCCAGGCTCGACGGAATCCGCGCTGCAGAGGCGGTACTCACCAGACCGGACAATCACACCAGAGTGATGATGCTGACCACCTTCGACCTCGACGACTACGTCTACGACGCGCTGAGTCTCGGAGCCAGCGGGTTTCTGCTGAAGCAGTCGACCGCGTCGGATTTCATCACCGGTGTGCGCACCGTCGCAGCGGGGGAGTCGATGCTCGCACCGTCTGTCACCACCCGTCTGATCGCCGAATTCGCCAGGCGCAAGGGCACTGCGGTCGTGGAATCCGGTCGGGCGTCGGTGTTGACGCCGAGGGAACGGGAAGTCCTGCAGGTGATGGCGCGCGGAATGTCGAATCCGGAAATCGCGGCGGAGCTGTCGGTGGCGGAGGAAACGGTGAAAACCCACATCGGGCGAATCCTCGGGAAGCTGGGCCTGCGCGACCGCACTCAGGCGGTCGTCTTCTACTTCGAGCACGTCCAGGGCCGGGCCTGAGCGCTCGGGGTAGCTCGCCCGAGCTACCCCGAAAATCGCTGCTGCAGGGGATGTTCGGATGATCATGCGTCCGTAGCGTTTTCCGCATGCTACTCGAGCGCACTCACATTCACGACCGGGCACGTTTCGTCTCGGCCGGTCTGTTCGCCTATCGATGGACGTTGACCTACGCGGCCTTTTCCGTGGTCGTTCTCGTCTACGGGGTAGTGACGCAGTTGCATCCGCATCGCGTCTGGGCTCTGTGGGCAGTCGCCGGATATGCGGTGGCCGCTGCGCTTGCAGCTAGGCGGCGCCTCACGCCGGCCGCGGTGTCTGCGGTGATCGGCGCCGTAGTGGCGCCGGGAACCGTGCTGATCGCGACACGCACCGCGCAGCTCGAGGTGTCGGTGGTCGCGGAGTCGGCCGCTTCTCTGATCACCACGGGCAGCCCCTACGGTCCGGGCCCGTCGGTGCTCGCCGAGTACAACCCGTACGGCCCAGCAATGACGCTCTTCGGCGCACCCTCACAACTTTTCCCGGAGAACCCGCTCGGTGATCCGCGGATCTTGTTCGCACTGTTCTTCGTTGTGTGTGTCCTGTTGACCTCGACGATGGTCCTGGCCCGGCCGCTCCCGCGACCCTCCCGGATGCAGCTGACGGTTCTGATCGCGTCGCCGGTGGTTGCCCTGGCCATGGCGGTCGGAGGAGTCGATCTTCCGGTTGTGGGCGCTGCACTTCTCGGTCTTGCGGCGGCGACCCGAGGTCGGGTGGTGACGACGGCGGTGTCGTTCGCCTTCGCCTGCGCTCTCAAACCGCTCGCGGTCCCGGTTCTCGTGGTCGCGCTCGTCCTGATGTGTGCGCGATACGACGGCCGCACGGCTCTGCGGGCAGGGGCAACGTGCGCGGCGTTGACGGTCGTGTTCCACATTCCGGCGTTCACTGACCCGGAGGCCTTCGTTGAGCACACACTTCTCTTTCCTCTGGGACGCACGGATATCGTGACCCCGGCCGGAGAGTCGCTCGTCGGTGGGGCACTGACGAGTCTGGTGCCGTACGGCGCGACGCTCACCTCGGCCGTTCTGGCCGTTGCAGGAGTCTGTGGTGCCGTGGTGCTGGTGCTGAATCCGCCGGACTCCTTCGTTCGAGCAGCCTCGTTCGCCGCGGCCGGCCTCATGGTTCTCTTCCTGCTCGCACCCACTTCGCGGTTCGGGTATTTCGTCTATCCCCTGGTACTCGGTGGAACCGCAGCCGTGTCCGCCTTGGAAACGACCCGTCGCTCCGCGGGGACAAGGACGCGCACGGGCCGGATGGAGGCGTCCCAGTGAACACACAGAACCGCATCCTGGTCGTGACCAACGATTTTCCTCCCAGGCAGGGGGGTATCGAAACGTTCGCGTTCGAGATGGTCCGCCGCTTCGATCCGGCTGACGTGATCGTCTATACCTCCGCGGAACCGGGTGCCTTCCACCACGATGCGCAGATGCCGTTTCGGGTGATCAGGGATCGTTCGCGCATGCTTCTTCCCACCCGGCGTATGGCACGGACGGTGCAGTCGATCGCGGTCGAGCACGGGTGTGGTCGTGTCTGGTTCGCCGCTGCCGCGCCGCTCTCGTCGCTTGCGCGCCCCCTCCGCGCGGTCGGTGTGCAGCGCATCGTCGCATCCAGCCACGGGCACGAAACCTGGTGGGCGAAACTGCCGCCTACCCGGGCATGGTTGCGGCACATGGCGCACGGTGTGGATGTCTTCACCTACATCAGCGACCACACCGAGGCGGCGCTGCGGTCTGTCGTACCCGTCCGAACGTGCTTCACGCGGCTGTCCCCGGGTGTCGACCCCAGCCTGTTCGCGGCACCGAAACGGCACGGTCCCGATCGGGCACACAGGGGACCGGTGATTGTGTGCGTTGCGAGACTCGTGCGCAGAAAAGGACAGGACGCCTTGATCCGGGCCATGCCGATGATTCGCGACCGCCACCCGGGCACCCGTCTCGTGTTGGTCGGCGACGGGCCACGCCGTCGTGACCTGCAGGCGCTCGCGCGGCGACTCGGAGTAACCGATGTGGTGACCTTCGCCGGTGGTCTTCCTCACTCTCGGATTCCCGCCGTGCTCGCAGCATCCGACATCTTCGCAATGCCCTGCCGAACTCGCAGGTCGGGGCTCGAGGAGGAAGGTCTGGGCATCGTGTTCCTGGAGGCGTCCGCGGCAGGACTTCCGGTCATTGCAGGCAACTCGGGTGGTGCGCCGGAAACCGTCCGCGCGGGTGCAACAGGCTTGGTGACGGCGAACGATGCGGAGTTGTCGAAGGCTTTGCTCCTGCTGCTCGACGACGCCGATGTTGCGACCCGAATGGGCAGCACCGGGAGGGAGTGGGCGCAGGGGTGGTCATGGGACGAGACCTGGAAGACACTCGCCGGTCTCCTGGAGTGAGCCCATGCCGCGCTCGGCAACAGCGCGGAATTGAGCGGCATGGCGGGCGACGACGAACGACACCGTCGTCGCGCCGTCAGGAGGATCGGTTCACCATCGAGTACAACCCCTACGTGAACGGGACGTTCCCGCCCGATGCGGATCCCGACGGGAATGCGCCGACCGCCGGATAGTGGGATTCCGGCTGTATGTCCCGGGGGACTTCGGCGTCCCGGAACATACGCGCGTCGGTGCCTCGGTAGATCAGCAGGCGTTGATCGGCGGGCGGCCGATCAGAAGGCGTCAGGACGCCCCGGACCGACATTGCGGCTGTTGCGGGTGCGCAGGTTCAGTACATAATCGGACGGAGCGCCGGCGATCTCTGCGGCATCGGCCATGACACCCAGGTAGCGGGCAGACGGAAGTCCGCCTTCATATCCGTCGACGACGTACAACCAGGCCAGGGTGTGGCCGTCGGCCGTGTCGATGCGCACCCGGATCTTGCGGTGGAAGCCGAGCTCGGCGCCCTCCCAGCGGTCGAGGCTGCGCTCGTCGTCCTCGGGGACGTCGTACAGCACAACGAACACCTTGGAATCGGTGTCTTCCACCACCGTCGCCAACGCGCCTTCCCAGCCGATGTCAGCTCCGGCGAAGGTCAGCCGCCACCCGTGCAGCCAGCCGGTGCCGGACATCGGTGAGTGCGGGCAGCGCGTCAGCATCTGCTCCGGATGCATGTTGGACCCGTAGGCGGCGTAGATCGGCACGTCCACAAGGCTAACGGTTCGGTCTCGATCGCACCGTGCCGGGCGCCGCCTGTCGGTGACAGAGTCGTCTGCACTGTTGCACGTCCGTCTGCACAGTGCCCCCGCCGTGACATAGCGTTGTCGCGGGCGTTCGCACACCCCCGCGGACGCCCGAGTTCAACCCGATACCCTTATTCGGAATCGATACAGAGGAGAACAATGACTCGGATTGTCATCATCGGCGGCGGACCTGCCGGATACGAGGCTGCGCTCGTGGCAGCGCAGTACGGCGCGTCGGTGTCTCTGGTCGATTCGGACGGAATCGGTGGCGCGTGCGTGCTGTTCGACTGCGTCCCGTCCAAGACCTTCATCGCGTCCACCGGGGTGCGGACCGATATGCGACGCGCCGCCGACCTGGGAATCTCGCTCGAACGTACGACGGTCTCCCTGCCGCAGGTACACGCTCGTGTGCTGAGCCTGGCGCGTGCCCAGTCTGCAGATATCCGTACCAAGCTCGAAGCCGCGGGCATCACGCTGTTGTCCGGACACGGAGAGCTGATCGACCCCGAGATCGGCATGGCTGCACACAAGGTCAAGGCGACCCTGTTCACCGGGGAGGAGAAGGTTCTCGACGCCGACGTGGTACTCATCGCCACCGGCGCGAGCCCTCGGGTGCTTCCGAACGCTGTACCCGACGGTGAACGCATCCTGACGTGGCGTCAGCTCTACGACCTCGACAAGCTGCCCGAGCATCTCGTCGTGGTCGGCTCCGGTGTCACCGGCGCGGAGTTCGTCTCGGCGTATACCGAGGTCGGAGTTCAGGTCACCGTGGTGTCGAGTCGCGACCGTATCCTGCCGCACGAGGACGAGGACGCCGCACTCGTACTCGAAGACGTGCTCACCGAACGCGGAGTGACGCTGGTCAAGCACGCGCGCGCAGACTCGGTCGAACGCACCGACAACGGTGTTCGGGTCCTGCTGGCGGACGGTCGTGTCGTCGAAGGCAGCCATGTGCTCATGACCGTCGGATCGGTCCCGAACACCCAGGGCCTCGGACTCGAGAAGGTCGGCCTCGAACTCGACCGAGGTGGTTACCTGCCCGTCGACCGCGTGTCGCGCACGGCGGTACCCGGCATCTACGCGGGTGGCGACTGCACCGGGCTCTTGCCGCTCGCCTCCGTCGCTGCGATGCAGGGACGGATCGCGATGTACCACGCACTCGGCGAGGGTGTGAGCCCGATCAAGCTCAAGACGGTGGCGGCTGCGGTGTTCACCCGCCCGGAGATCGCGGCGGTCGGTGTCAGTCAGGCCACCATCGACAAGGGGGAGATCCCCGCCCGCACGGTGATGTTGCCGCTCAACACGAACCCGCGCGCGAAGATGTCCGGGTTGCGCCGTGGGTTCGTCAAGATATTCTGCCGCCCCGCCACCGGTGTGGTGATCGGCGGTGTGATCGTCGCGCCCAACGCATCCGAGCTCATCCTGCCGATCGCGCTGGCGGTGCAGAACAATCTCAACGTCACCGATCTCGCGCAGACCTTCTCGGTGTACCCCTCGCTGAGCGGTTCGGTCACCGAGGCTGCGCGTCAGCTGATGCGGCACGACGATCTGGACTGAGCCGAAAGGCCGACGACGGCAATGGCGGCACCGGGAGTTGACTCTCCCCTCGGGGGAGGATCGACGGTGAAAGCATGACAACGCAGAGCCAATCTACACCGCAGAGCATCTTTCCCGTCGTCCCGGTCGCGGACATTCGCCGCAGCCGCGACTTCTACGCAGGCCTCCTGGGTCTGGCTGTCGTGTACGACAGCAACTGGTACGTACAGCTGCAGTCGCCGATCACCGAATCGGTGCAGCTCGGGCTCGTCATACAGGGCCACGAGACGATCCCGGAAGGCTTCCGCCGATCACCCGCGGGCGTCCTCGTCTCCGTCGAGGTCGACGACGTCGACGCGGTCCACGCCTGTGCGGAATCGGCAGAACTGCCCATCGTTCTGAGCCTGCGCAGCGAGGACTTCGGGCAACGGCACTTCATGACCGTCGACCCCGACGGTCTGCTGATCGACGTGATCACGGTGATTCCGTTCACAGTGGATGCCGGTAGGACATGACCGACGCGACGCCGTGGATGAGCATCGGAGAGTTCGCGCGGGCGTGCCGACTCACCGTGAAAGCCCTGCGTTACTACGACCGTGAGGGCCTGCTGACCCCCGGGCGGGTCGATCCGCACACCGGCTACCGGTACTACGCGCCTGCTCAACTCGCGACGGCGCTGCGGATCGGGCTGCTTCGCCGGGCCGGGGTCTCGATCGCCGCGATCCGGCGCATCGTCGATGATCCGGCGCGCGGCGCGGATGTGCTGGCCGTCGAGCGTGCCCGGATCGAGCACGAGGCTGCGCAGGCGTTGCGCTCGCTCGCTCTTGTCGTGTCGCTCGAAGAGCGTGCCGCAGCCGAACTTCCCGTTCGGTTGTGCCACATCGAGGAGCAGGTCGTGCTGTGGCGCGAAGGCAGCGCCGACGCGGACGACCTCGACGGCACTGTTGCCGCCTCGATCGAGAATCTCCTGGCGGAGGCTGCCGCGCTCGGCGCCGATACGGATGCGCCGGTGGTCGGACGGTACCCGGTGGTCCTCGAAGGAACTGTCGACTTCGGGGTAGGAATCGAGGTTGCGGCCGATGTCGGTGCCGACGCCGTTCTCATGCCCGGCGGGTTCTTCGCTGCCGTGGACTTCACCGGACCGGCGGCACTCCTGCCGGTCGCCTATCACGCCCTGTTCGCCGACCTCGCGGCCCGCGGAGTCGAGGCCGTGGGCCCGGTGCGCGAGTACTACCTCACTGATCCGGCAGAGGTCGGCGCCGAGAACATGCTCACGAGGGTCGTGCACCCCGTGTCCGCACCCTGACTCGAAGCGTCCGACATTCCCGCAGTAAATCTTATGGTGCGCCTTACAGTAATGACGTAGTCTCGGTCTCGTCCAGAAGAGGATGCCGGGAAGGGTGCCAATGCTTCGAGGAAGACTGTCATGGCGGAGACGCAGCATCGATGCGGCAGCCGTCGCGGTATGTTCCGCCCTGCTGCTGAGCGCGTGCGGCGGGGCGGATTCCGGTAGCGCAGAAAATGATCCGGCCGGGGTCGGGGAACCGGTGGAGGGCGGTGTCGCGACCGTCATTCAGATGGGTGAGCCGCGCACGCTCGACCCCGCGGTGATGAGCAATACCTATGCGGGTTCGTCCCTGCTGGGGAATGCGTTGTACGGCACATTGATGACCACCGACGTCGACACCCTCGAGATCGAATACGGATTGGCCACCGACTTCTCGAGCGACGACGGCGGCGCCACAATGGTGCTGTCACTGCGACCCGACCTGACGTTCTCCGACGGCACCCCGCTCGACGCCGAGGCAGTCAAGTTCAATTGGGACCGGTTGCGCGACCCCGCCACCGCGTCGGGATCGATCGGTGAGGCATCGCAGATCGCGGCGACCGAGGTGCTCGACCCGACGACCCTCGAAGTCACGCTGGTCGCACCGAACCCGAACTACGCGCACAGTGTGATCGTCAGCTCGATGAACTGGATCGCATCCCCGGATGCGTTGCAGCAGGACGCCGCGGCGTTCGACGAGAACCCGATCGGTGCCGGCCCTTTCACGTTGGCGAACTGGTCCAGACAGGACGCCATCGAGCTCGAGAAGAACCCGAACTACTGGGATGCGCCCCGGCCGTACCTGGACGGACTCACGATCCGCACGTCTGCCGACACCACACAACGGTTCAACGCGATCACCACCGGTGGCGCCGACCTGGCCTCCGACAGCAACTGGAGCACTCTCGCTGCAGCAGAAGGCGCAGGAACGGCGGTCGAGGTCGTGCCGATGGGCGGCGGGCAGTATCTCGGCATGAATCATCGTCGTGCTCCCTTCGATGATCCACGCGCCCGGCGGGCGGTGTCGCTTGCGGTGGATATGGAGGCGATGAACGCGACCGTCTACAACGGCGAAGGCGTCGTTCCCGACACTCTCTTCCTGGAGGATTCGCCGTGGTACTCCGACATCCCGCTCGGCGGCCACGACGCCGACACTGCACAGCAATTGTTCGATGAGCTGGCGGCCGAGGGGAAGCCGGTGTCGTTCACCTTCACGACATTCCCGACCGTGGAGAACAAGGCGGTCGCGGAGACTACCCAGGCACAGCTGAGAGCGTTCGACAACGTCGAGGTCGAGGTCGAGGTGCTCGACTTCCCCGCCGCCTTCGCGAGATTCGGTACACGCGACTTCGACATGATGGTCCACGGTGTGACCATTCAGGATCCGGATCACTCCCTCTGGTCGAGCTTCCACTCGACGTCCATGGGCAACATCGTGGGAATCGACGATCCTGATCTGGACGCGGCGCTCGATGCCGGTCGTGTCGGCACCACCGTCGACGAACGCACAGCGGCGTACGACGTCGTGCAGGAACGACTGGCCGAGCTGATCCCCGGTGCGTGGTATGTCCGGCCCGCGCCTGCAGTGCTCATCGGCGACGATGTGCACGGGGTCCGACTGTCCGGCCTCGGCGCACCGATTCCCGACGGCATGTGGCTCACCGGCTAGCCGGTGAGCTGGATCAGGTCCAGTCGTAGGTGGGTTCTCACTCCGGGTCGCCGGACGCGTCGGTGGCCACGGCTATCGTTCGTGGTGTACCTGCGACGACGGGAGGTCCGATCGTGTGTGGACGCTATGCAAGTACCAGTACCCGAGGCGATCTGCTCGCGGCCTACGACGCCGTCGAGACGGTGGGGGAGGAGTTGCCGCCGTCGTACAACATCGCCCCGACGCAGCAGGTGAACGTGGTGCTCGAACGCGCGCCGCGCTCCGAACCGGACGCTGCCCCAGTGCGGATGGTGTCGTCACAGGTCAAGTGGGGGTTGGTGCCGTCGTGGGCGAAGGATCCGAAGATCGGGTCGCGGATGATCAACGCGCGGTCGGAGACGATCACGAGCATTATCTGGCTCTAAGTACCGATGGTTGCGCAGAGTATGGCGCTGACCTGGGAAGTTGACCCGCGCGGTGTTGAGTCGCGTTCTCTGTGACGTGCGGGATGGCCCAGCACCGGCTCTGGTACATGGGCGAGGCCGAATAGTTGACGGTTCGGTTATTCCTCGACCCAGGCAGGTTCCTGGCCGTGGTTGTCGCGTACCCAGGTTCGAGCGTCGCCGTCGCGGGTGACTGTGTCGGTGAGCCAGTAGGTTTCGTCCGGAGACCATCCGGCGATGACGCTCGCAATGTCTGTGTCGACATCGATCACGGTGCCCGCTGCGGCAAGGTAGCCGGAGGGTGTGAGGTGCACGCTGTCGTAGTTGTCGGCTACTCGTGGCCAGTCGGGGATCACCCAGCGTCCCCACCGCCCGGTGGCGTGGTGCCAGTCGGGTCGTTTCTGCGCGGTCACTTCGACAGGAAACTCGCGACACAGCTGTGCCCACGCGTGTGCGCTGTCGATCTCGTACACGCGGGTGTCCGCGGGAACGTTCACCCGATGTCCGGTGGCGCGTTTCCAACCCAGTCCGTCTTCGACGAACCACACTCCGGCAGGGGTTCGGTCGAACAGTCTCCGGGTCGTTGAGCGGGTCGGTGGGGTGGACCACCAGTAGCCGTACCCGCCCGCAGGATCACGCTGCGCTCGTTCTTCCTGTTGTGAGGTCTCGTCACGATAGTCGCGCAGCAAGTCTCCAGCCGGCCCGTCGCGGCGAGTGCCGCCCCAGTCGACCATCCATTGGTCGGTTGGGTCGAGTGCAGTCGTCCACCACCGGGCATGCGGGGAACCTGCGATGTGTTCGGCGACGCGGCGAAGCTCGCGCCGTACGGGGTCGGCGGCCGCGAGCAGGTCGTCGCCGTCCGGGGGCTGCCAATAGGCCGCCGCATCGACCGCGCTGGTGAGGGCGGAACGTAGCGCGGCCGCCGTGACCTCGGGCAGCGGTACCAGGGAGAGGCGGTCCGCCACATCGGCTGGGGTGAGGACGGTTCGCCGGGCCTCGTCGGAGCCGGGACCGAACATCACCGGCCCGCCAGGGCGACCCGCCGCCAGGTGGTACGAGGCCAGGAACGCCGCGTGGTTGAACGAGTCTGCGTGGAACTCCGGCTGCCGGTCTCGCTCGGCCTGCGCGGTGAAGGCGAGCAGCATCCGACGTCCCCGCGGGCCGGCCAACAGTGCCTCTGCTGTAGTCATGTCCTGACCACCCTATTGGTCGCCGCTGGTCGTCCCGGTCGATCAGATGGAGCTTCGGGCTCCCGGCGTGTGGTCATATCGACGTATGAGTGCGTTCAGGAGACCGTCACGGCGACAGTGGGCCGGTATCGCTGGCGTGGTGGCACTCGTTGGCGCGGTGGCGTTGTGGTTCGGGGTTCCGCCGCTCTACGAGCTGGTCCGTGAACGATCGGAGGAGCGATCCGCGACAAGCCTGGCCATAGGTCTGGGGCTGGTATTGGCGGAGGGTGACACCGTCGTGTACGCCGAGTACTTCAGTTCGTTCCCGGACTCGTCCGCGTACCTGGTTGTCGAGTCGAACTCGATCGCTCGGGCGGAGGCGCTGCGCGCCGAGTCGGGGTTGGTGCCCTGCCACTTCTCGACGCCCGCCAGCTTCGACGGCGTCTCATCGCCGGATCGCCCCACTCCGTCGCCGACCTGGATGTACTGCGAAGCGGGGCTGCCACCGAAGGGGATGTTGAAGGCGAGTTGGGATCCGTCAGCGAACAACGGGACGCGAACATACATCTGGGCCATTCAGATGTGATGACAACGCCGATGCGACGGCCCGGTCGCGGACCGCCCAAGGAGACAATGGCTGGGTGAGTTTCGAACTGTGCGAGGACGCATCCGCTGCCGATTGGCTCGTCGAGCAAGGACCTCCGTGGTACCGACTGGCGGGTCGCGGACCGCTCGGATATCCGAGTTATGCGAGGGTGAGGTTCATCCCCGATCCGAGCTTTCCCGGGCAGAAGGCGAGCCACATCGATTTCGGTCAGAGCGAGTTGTCGGAGAAGGAACAGATCGGCGTCGCACTGGACGCCCTGTCTCGATACACAGCCACACCAGATGAGTGCTACTTCTGCATGTGGGAGGGGTGGGACACCACCACCATCCACTCAGCACCCAACTTCGCGATTCCCAATCGTGTCTATTGGTTGTTCCGCGGCACGCTGGCGGATTACACCGACTGGGACAGTACAGATCACACACGGTGGCCGTATGGCAACTCGCCCGACCCCGCTTTCATCTGGCCGGCAGACCGTGCCTGGTGCGTCACCAACGACGTTGACCCGCACTTCGCGACGATCGGGGCCAGCGTGGACGCTATTGATCGCATCGTGGCCGACCAGCGTATCGACGTAGTACGTGATGACCCGGCGTGCGAGCCGCCGTATTGGGGGTAGCCGAACATCGGGGGGACGAGACCGAGGCATGATCACCCGTCCGGCGCTTCCGGTCGATTCCCTTTGGCCCGTGCGCGTTCGAGCCTCGACTCGTGGGGTCATGGAATCACGCGGCACTGCGGGACTGCACGGAGATTCGAGTTGGCATACCCGACACGAGTCCGCCGGTGATTGCGCCCCACCGCAGCGAGACTGTTTACTCGAGGTCGGTGACCTCGCGTCCGACGGCGTCGCCCGTCGGTTCCCCCAGTACGCGGGTATGCATGTGCAGCTTACGGATGTAGAAGGCAGGGTGCTCGAGTCATTCCTCTACGGAGGATTGACGGTGGCGGAAGCGGACAGGATGCGGCGGATGCCGCCGGTGCACCGCGACGTGTTCGATGACTTTCTGTACAACGCGACCATCGTCGCCGGCGGCGAAGGGGACTGGGCCCGATTTCCCCGCGCGTGCACGATGTTTCTGTCCGCGATCGGCGGCGACCTGCATCGCCCACCACCGTTGATTCCACCCGATGTCGCCGCAACCGTCGCCGACATCGTGTCTCGGTTCCGGCAGCGAAAGCCCGGGGACCCACTCAGGCCTGGATCAGGGCGCATCACCGAGGTCCAGTACCAGCTCGCACACGAGCTGTTCCACGAGCTTGGCGGAGATCACGGGGATGGAATCTATGCCGCCGGTGTGCGGGTGTACAGCAAGATGATGTTGGCTCGTATCAGCGACGGCTTCGTTCACCCTGCTGTCGGCGGATATATGTGGGGTGATGGGCGCTCCTCCACGCCACGCACACCTGACAGTGGCCGCGATGTCACCATCCTGGACGCCATCGCAACACTCAGCGAAGCATGGCGAACCTCGCCAGCCGATCGTCCTGCGATCGAACGGACGATCACCGACCACGCGCATACCCTTGGCTGGAGGAACGAAGACCCGCGGACCGTTACGGTGTCCCCAGGAACCGAAGCAGGCTGAAGATCCGCTCGATGCGCTGACCCAGACCGACGGTCGGCGGGAACTCCCCGGTCAGCCTGCAACTGCGTTCTCTTTCGGTCTTCGCTGCATCTCGACATGGATCTTGTCGTCCAGCGAGTCGGATCGGTGTCCTGTTTGACGATCGTCAAACAGGACAGCCGTCGCGTACGGCGGTTCGAGTTGTGGTCAGTAGAACGTCCCCATCTCCGTTCGTACTTCGCCGAGGGTCTGCTCGGCAATCTCATTGGCACGCCCGTTGCCGACGCTCAGGACGTCACGGACGAAGCCCGAATCGCGGGCCAGCTCACCGCGCCGACGACGGTGGGCGGCGAGGAAGTCGTTGACCGCGGCGGTGGTGAACTTCTTCAGCGCACCGGCGCCGGCGTCGCCGACTTCGTCGGCGATCTCGTCCTCGTCGCGGCCCGTGCACAGCGCCGCGGTGGTCAGCAGAGCTGAGACTCCGGGACGAGCGGCCGGGTCGAACGTGATCCGGCGGGTGGAGTCCGTCGGCGCCTTGCGGATCACCGCGGCGGTCTCATCGGCGGTCATCGACAACGTGATCGCGTTGCCGTAGGACTTCGACATCTTCCGCCCGTCCAACCCGGGCACCTCCGGGCTCGAGGTGAGCAGCGCCTGCGGCTCCGGAAACACCGTCCCGTAGCGGTCGTTGAACCGCCGCGCGATCACCCGCGTCAGCTCCACGTGCGGCAAGTTGTCCTTCCCCACCGGCACCAGGTTGCCCTTGCAGAACAAGATGTCCGCCGCCTGATGCACCGGATACGTCAGCAGCAGACCACTGAGCGCCCGGCCCGAGGCGGCGTGCTCGGCCTTGACCGTTGGGTTTCGGTGCAGCTCGGCCTCGGTGACCAAGCTCAGGAACGGCAACAGCAGCTGGTTCAGGGCCGGCACCGCGGAGTGGGTGAAGATCGTGGCCCGCTCCGGGTCGATCCCGGCGGCTAGGTAGTCCAGGACCGCGTTGTGGACGTTGTCGCGGACCTGGCCGATCGCGTCGCGGTCGGTGATGACCTGGTAGTCCGCGAGGATGATGAAGGTATCCACGCCCAGGTAGTGCAGGCGGACCCGTTCGGCGACGGTCCCGAAGAAGTGGCCCAGATGCAATGGGCCGGTGGGGCGTTCACCGGTAAGAACCCGGTATCGGTTCGGGTGGTCGGCGACATCGGCGCGCAGCAGATCGCTGCGGTCGATGGTGGTGGCGAGGGAAGTCATGCACTGCTCCTGAAATGGTCAGGGGCTGCACGAACCTCGATCAGAGCGAATGGATGATCGCGGGCTGCGTACAGCCCGCGGACATGGTTAGGCGGGCTGCCGGCGCAGCCACCACCATGCCTGTCGGATCACGATCACTCGGCCAGGGTAGCAATCCGTCTCGTTGACCGCGTCAAACAGGAACCGATCGGGCGCGAGATCTGATTCCAGATCCGCACTACCCCGGCCGGGCGACGTCACGCTGGTAAACCTGGTGCTCCGCCCACTCCCGCCCGTACTGGGCCGAGGTCGTCGAACACAGCGCGTAGTCGCTCGGGATTTCCGGGAAGAATGTGTCACACCCATGCGTGCCGGACACGACCGTCACCAGCAACTCGTCGACGACGTCGTCTACGAGAGCCTGCTTGTACAGCATCGCGCCACCGAACACGATCACGTCCTCGATCTCATCCGACGCATCCGCCATCGCGACCGCCTCGCTCAGACTCCGCGCCACCCACACATCCGCCGGGTACTCGTCGCGCGTGGAGACCACGATCGTGCGGCGACCAGGCAGCGGCCGGCGGGTTGGCGGCAACGAGAAGTAGGTACGGCTGCCCATGATCAGCGCGTTCAGCTTCCCAGGCTCGGTGGTTTCCTTGGTGATAGCAGCGATTCTCGCCTGCTCTCCCGGCAGCACCCACGGAATCGTTCCCGCCCTGCCGATTCCACGCTCGCCGTCATACGCCACAACCAGCTTCACCACGACCCGGCCCACTCCCGTCCCTAGATGACACCACTGCCGTCAGTTGTGTGACCCCACCTTGAGCAGACCCACACACCGCGGCCAAGCCGGTCCTTCCTACTAGCTGCACGATCGGACCCGCTTGGCCGCGGTGAGTGTCTGCTCGAGAAGAACTGCGATTGTCATCGGCCCCACCCCGCCGGGCACTGGTGTGATGAGGCGGGCTCGCTGAGCTGCGCCGGCGTAGTCGACATCCCCGACGTTGCCGGGGTTGTAGCCTGCGTCGACGACCACCGCGCCGTCCTTGATCCACTCACCACGGACGAGTTCGGGTCGACCGACGGCAGCGACGACAATGTCGGCCTCTCGAATGTGTTCGGCGAGGTCTTGAGTGCGTGAGTGGCAATAGGTGACGGTCGCGTCTCGAGCGAGGAGCAGCATCCCGACGGGCTTTCCGAGGATCGGGCTGCGACCGACGACGACCGCGTGCTGCCCGGCCAGGGGAACCTTGTAGGCGTCGAGGAGGCGAAGGATCCCGCCCGGCGTACAGGAATGGAACCCCTTCTCGTTGAAAGCCATTGCCGCGAAGCTGTGCATCGTGACGCCGTCGACGTCCTTGGCTGGTGCGATCGCCTCGAACGCGGCGCGTTCGTCGATTTGAGCGGGGACAGGGTGCTGCAACAGGATTCCGTCGACGGTTGGGTCTGCGGACAGAGCCTCGATCTCTGCAACGAGTGCGGCGGTGGTGGTTTCCGCCGGGAGTTCGATGTACCGCGATTCCATGCCCACCTTGGCGCACCGGTTGCGCTTCATTCGGACGTGGGTGTGGGAGGACGGATCGTCCCCGACGAGCACGGTCGCCAGACACGGGCGCCGTTCATGCATCTGGGTGAACTGTGCCGTCTCTCGAGTAATGGTGTCCAGGAGCGTCGCTGCCACTGAGCGGCCGTCGATAACCCGTGCAATCATGGTCAGTCCTCTCGATCGAAGTCGAGGGACACCCAGGCGGTCGATGTCTGCTCTGTTCGCACTCCCCGGTGGTTGCCCACCTGCGCCAGTCGTGCGAGGCAAGCGTAGCTGCGCGACTCACCGGTGGCTACGGCACCGCCGGAAAAGCCATCGGCGACGTGTCCTGTTTGAGGATCGGGCAACGCGACGGTTCACCCGCGCGGCCTTTGGTATGTCTGTCGCCAGGCGGGCTACGGTTCCAGGATGACGAGTGTCGGTGTCGTGTCCGTCTGGCACGGTGAAGAGGATTGGGGCGTGATCGAGTCTTCGGACACCCCAACTGGATGCTGGGTGCATTTCAGCAACATCTGGACGCTCACCCCTCCGGACCTCGGCCGCGGGGAATCAATCCAGATCCGGGGGCAGAGCGCGAACCTCCACGTTGGCGAAACCGTCGATTTCGACTGGGAGTCGGCGCGGCAGGACGGCTACTCCTTCCGCGCTGTCGACGTCCGCCCCCGCAGGCAGCCGCCACGACGAACTGTGGAGTTTCGGGTCGACGGCGAGCGGGTTCCGTGGCCGATCGATCGTTTCGGCGAGCTACCCCACGGCGGTCTGTGGAGTGAATAGACATCTGTGCGTTCCGCTTACTTCGGGTCGGCTTCAGCTCGAAAGTGAATGGCAAGGTCTTCGTACTGGGACTCGCTGATGCGGACGAGTCCGGGGACAAAACCATCGGGCTGATCCACTGTCCGTTCGAGAGAAAAACCTGCCCCGTAGCTGATGGGTTCGTCTTCCAACCGGACCCATTCGACACGGATGTGGTGCCAGTCGGGGTCCAAGATTCGCCCGGGGTGTCCCTTGCGTAACACGGTGAATGCCGCATGCGGGGAGATCAGCCGTGGATTGTCCGGGCCGGTATACATCACTGGCGTGCCCTTGTTGAGGTAGGCGGCGGTCAGCGGACCGTGATCTTCAGTCACCTATGCAGTGTGCGGTGAGACGGCCGGTCTTGGTCGCGAACCCCACCCTCGGCTTCGGCGTGTCCTGTTGGACGATGGTTGATCAGCACAGAAGAGGCCCGTCTCGACGCTCGATCTGTGCCGACGAACAAATCGCATGGGTGCCCGCTTTGGGGCGACCAGGAAGAACTGGGTTACTGTGGGTTTCATGCTGACACTTCGTCGAAAGAATGACTCCGCCTGCTGAGTCCGGTGGCGCACCCGACCGCGCCGCCATGACCGAACTGCTCACCACACGGTTCGCAGAACCCATCGCGATCTACCGTGAACTGCTCCGCCGCGTCGCCGCCACCGGAGAATCCCCACATCGTCGGCCGACGCCTTTCGGCACCCACTCTGTCGAAGGGGCGTCCTTGACGACGCCGCACCTGCGGATCCATGTCAGCCACAGCTATCAGGACGCCGACGAGCTGGGATCCTTCCCTGCGGACACGATGCCGGTGTGCGTGCGGATCCATGTGCAGGGCTATTCCGATCGGTACCCCGACCGACAGGCAGCTGGATCCGACCTGGTCCATGAATTCTCGGCCATCGAAGCCGAAGCATGGGCACGTGCGGTGCTCGGCCGGCACTGGTCGGACTATGCGTACGAAGTGATCCGCCGGACCGATGTGGACCGGCGCATGCGCACCAACTTGGCATACACCCAGCCTCTGTTTGTGGTGTTTCTCGCCTCGGACGGCACACCTGTGCTGGCCCCGGACAACATCGCCTGGAACCGGGTGTGGCTGAAAGTCATCGGCGCCCGCAAACTCGATCCGGTCCCGGAATCGAGGGCGCTACTGGACCACATCGCCCGGGTCGGCCCGTACGCCCCGACCGATGGAATCCGCCATCCCGACACCGAACCCGACGGCGGCTGGCGACTCGACGTCACCGGCGTGCCCGTCGACCAGCTCGCCGACACCGCGGCCGAGACGGTGCGCGCACTGCGCAACGGAATCCGGGTCCGCGGCAGCATCGACAAGCAGTTCCGTCCGGTCCGACTGCACGTCGAGCACGACCACGCGGTGGTGTACTTCCGGTGGGCGCGCAACCCCAACACCTTCGCTTTGACCATGTTTCCACCGCAGGCCGCCGACGAGCTCGCCGGTCTGCCCTTGCACACTCCCGCCAGCGTCGCTGGCACCATCATTGCGGGATGGCGCGAGGAGCTCTGTACGGGGCTGCTGGTTCGCGGTACCCGACGCCGCGACGGCGACACCATCTACATCTCTGCTCCGTGTACCGCCCCGGTCCGTCAGGAGTGTTGGGTCAGCGAGGTCCCGATGCAGGGGGCGTGGCTTGCCCGGGACGGCCTCGACATCGACCGTCCGCTCGAATGGAAGAGCACCGGCGTTCTGGCAGTGTGGGTGCAGGCCGGCGCGAACAACGAGATCGGTCGCCCGTATGTCGGGCATGCTGCGGCCCGCTGGTCAAGCGAGGTCAGCGCGCATCTGGATGTGCTCGAGACCGTACCCGGTACCTCGGATACTGTGACTGCTCAACTCGTCCACCGGATCACGCATATGCTCGCGGACCGCGGCGCGGAGACCATCACGGCGTCTGTCGCGAATGAGTATCTCGCCGAACTCGGGTACACGGATCGTCGCGAGAAGTCGGGGATGGTCCTCGATGTCGCCTCCATGCCGTGAATCCTCGATATGAGTGCGTCACACCCTGGCGGCGGCAACGAGACTGGGCTCCGTTCCTACGGGTGATAGCGAGACGCCCGATGCGAGCGAGCGTCGCCCCCTTCGCCCCTTCGCCCCCTTCGAGTTCCTGATCGTGGCTGCCCAGCAATCACCGCGTTCATCTCATCGAAGTGGCGGCTACCTGTATCGATGCTCACTGTGATGTCGGCGGATCGGATAGATGGTCAGTGCGGTCTTTGATCATTCGTCGCAGGCTGGTGCGTGCGGCTGCCAGATCATCTTCCGCGCCGCGCAGTGCTTCACGCAGTTCTTGGCACTCTCCATCTCGGCGTTCGTTCTCGCGCTGGAGGTTCGCGTTGGCGGCGGTGAGTTCGTCGATGCGTGCGCGTAGGTGGTGGTTCGATTTGTCGTCGAGTTGGCGGCCGAGGCTTTCGTGGACCGCGCGTTTGAGGTTGGTGTTCTCGATCCGAAGCCGGCGGTTGTCCTGGAGAATGTGTTCGAGGTCGGCGAGGACACCAGCCTTGCTGGTGGATCGACCGATTGCCTCGTCGCCTGCGCCAGCGGTGGCCTGGGTGGCACGTGCCTGCTCGATGTAGTCACGGACCCCCTCGGCGTACACGAGCCATGTGGACACACCGGCAGCTCGTGCGACGGCCGCGAAGGTCACGGGTGTGCCGGCTTTCGCCAGCTCGTCCACTGTGGCCTTGACGTGGGCTCGTTTGCGAGCCGAGGACCGTTTCCGGGCTTCGACGAGGACCTCAGTGGGGGTGCGGCGCGGCGACGTCATGTTGTTGGCTCGACGACGTGCAGCGGTAGCAATCGCGTATTTCTCGCTCGTGATCGTCGGAGCACCTCGGATGCTTCCTCGATTCGGGCGCGTTCGTCCGGGTCGAGCGCGTCGAGGTGCGCGGTCATCGAGGCAACGACGCTGGAGTACGCGTCGATCTGGGCCGTGAGGTTGGCGGTGACGAATCCGGCGACGCTCATGGCCTGTGCTGTTTCCCTGTCTGATCGAAGGGAGTGGAGGTGCTCTTCGATCGCGGGCAGGTAGGACGGGTCGGAGCGGTAGAAGCCGCAGCCGGCGCATTGGAAGCGCACCGGACACGACTTGCCACCCGCCTTGACGTTGGATGGTTCGATGCAGTTCCCGTATGGCACTGCAACGGAGCGTAATTCGTAGTCGGAAGCGGAGTCGACGGGAGTTATGTGGCCTGATCGGTCCACCGAGTGGACCGCCACCGTGCCGATGGCCTCACGCTTGCGGTCGCTGGTGATCCGGTAGTACAGCGTGGTGGTGGCGATGCTCTTGTGATCCATCAGTTCCCGCAGGACGTCGACAGGGACCCCGGCGTCGGCGTGGCGTTGGGCGTAGGAGTGCCGAAGTGCGTACGGGTAGACGAGGGATCGGTCGAATGGCACCAGGTCGCCATTGTCGTCGACTCCGTCCGAATCGAGTTGGTCGAGTTGATCGACCCACTGTCGCATCGTGGTCGCGAAGCCGTGCGGCCGCAGGAACGGCATCTGGGCAAGACCGGTCTTGGCGGGAAACAGGTAGTCGGAATTGCGGTCCGCCGTGGTGATCTGGGCGCGCGCTCGTTGCCAGGAGGCGATGGTGTCGGAGGTCGCGGTCGTGACGGGTAGCTTGCGCCCGAAACGACCAGTCTTGTAGTTGTTCCAGTGCAGTACCGGTTCGTTCTTCCCGATGCCGGTGATGCAGTCGACGCGTAGTGAGCACACCTCGAGCGGTCGGCGTCCGGTGTCGCGGGCGATGATGTACGCGGTGGTGAACATGTGGCGTACCTGCTCGGCGGTCAGGTCGCCGTAGTGCACACCCGCACCCAGGGAATCCAGATTGTCATCGAGCTGCCGAAGGACATGGGCGGGTAGGGCCCGTCCCGCCTCGTCGTCCTTGACGTCGGTGAACGGGATCATGTGGAAGCTGTGCCGGCTGAAGCTGGGATCGAGACTCTTCGGTGTGCGGATGCGATGGCCGTACTCGATCAGATCGAACAAGCGCCTGGCAAAGGTGCGCTGTCGATACACGCCCATCGGTTCGCCATCGGGCCGGCGTAGATCGCGGAAGGACGCGACGATGTCGTCCATGTCTGTTCGCGACAATGCTGACGGATCGGCGCCGAGGTCCTTGCGGCGCCGCATCACGCCGGCGGCGATGACAGCGGAGCGGACAGTTTCTCCCAGGACGCGGGTGGTCGGTTGTTCCGCTCGGGCCCAGGTAAGGGTGAGATCGCGTAACCACTCGACCGGGATCGAGCCGAAGTCGATCGAACCCATCTTGCGTCGTGCTCCGTAGGCGGAGGGCTCCGGGCGCAGCCCGGCCGCGACCAGATCCCAGACGAGGCCATCGGTCGGCGCAATACCGAGCAGGGCGCCGTGTGCTGTGCGCAGTGACCGGGCGAACTCGATCAGATGCGAGGCCACACTCGTCATGCTTTGCTGACGAGCCAGCGCCAGTACGTCTGCCTCCTCGACAACCGACAGACTCGGCAGATCCGCAAGAATGCGAATGACCGTGCGCATTGTCGACGGTGCAAGCCGGCCGCGGCGGGCGTCGCGCTGCTGGACCGCGTAGAGGATTTCCCACCGCAACTGCTCCGGGAGATGGCCGAGGGTGAACTGATTCACTGCCAGGTGAGGTGTTTGAGTGCGGGCCCACGACTCGATCGGTTCGTTGCGGGCGTGCGTCTTGTGGCTGACGTAGTGACTGCTGCACAGTCCGCTCGTCGCCCGCGGAGGACGTACGCACCCCATCACCAGACACATCTGATGTTCGCGGTGCGGCGCCTCCGGCAGGTTGCTCGCGGCGAGCCATTTGTCGCGGTCAAGGGCGGGATCGGCTCGTTGTGCGCGTCGTAGATGGGCGTAGTGGAAGCTGCACAACTGCTGTGAGGTCGCGTGCCGCGGGCATCGATTCGATCCGTGGAGGACCGAACACTGCGGCGGCCGTGATCCGTACCGGTTCCGAGGGCGCTTCGGAACGTGGCTGCGCATGAACTCCGACTCGGTCATGTCGAGACGGGCGCGAGCACGGCTACAGGAGGTGCACAGACCGCGATGGTCGATCACCGACTCGCAGCGCAGCGTCAGGCACACCTCGGAAGTCGTCTGCGGATTCGTCGGGTCACCGGTGCACAGCCACACCGAGTGGTCCCACTCGCCCGGGCGCCAGTCCGTTTTCGTGTGCTCCTTGAGCCAAGCGATCCAATCCGGCTCCTGCGGGCCGGGAAAGCTCAGTATCGCGGCACCAGCACCAGCAGTGGTCATGAGTTGTCCTGCGCGGCCGCGACCATCTCGATGGCGGCCCGTTTCGCGTCGTCGGTCGGATGAAGGTAGCGCTCCATCGAACCGGGGGACACGTGTCCGAGTAGGTGCTGGACAACATCGCGCGGTACACCGGCGTCGATCCACCGGGTGGCTGCGGAATGGCGCAGCATGTGCGGGCGGGCGGTGAAGCCGACGTTCTTCGATAGCCTGTCGAACATCGTCTTCGCATTGTCGTACTGCATGCCCGCTCCGATCGGCTCGCGGTAGAGGTTGACGAACACGAAATCCGAATCCGACGCGCCCGGGACGGCGAATCGCTCGTGCAGGTAGTCCGCGTACAGGGTGGTGACGTCGTCGAGGGCGGGAATCGTTGGTTGTCAGGATGATCATGAGACACCCTGACAACCAACGCGGGGAACGGAGCAACACAGATGTCCGACTTCATCACCGTCCCCGTGGGACGAACCCAACAAGGCCACCGCGCGTTCTCGATGGCCTACAAAATCGAGTTCCTCCGCCGCTGGGACGCCTGCACCGAACGCGGCGCCAAATCCCGACTGCTACGCGAGAACAACCTCACCAGCGCCACCGTCCGCGCCTGGATCCGTGCCCGCGATGAGGGACACTTACAGGAGTCGATGGTCGACGCAGCAGACAAAGCGAGGGACAGATTGGACAGTCGAGACCGCGCGGAGCTGGCCAAGCTCCGCCGTGAGAACGAACGCCTGCGCGAGAAGGTCGCCCAGAGCGACGCCGCCGTGGAGATCCTGGGAAAAGGTTTCGAGCTCTTGCAGGGGATCAGCAAGACCTCGACGGAGGACAGCACCGAGATCCCGCCGTCGTTGATGAGTGCACGCGAGTACGCGCTGTGGCTCGAGCGCAAGGCGTTGTCCTGACCGACACCGTCACCGAACTGGCCGAGGCGGGGATGTCCGTCACCGCAGGGTGCGCGCTGCTGGGGATCGCCCGGTCGAGCTACTACCGCAGGGCCCACCACTATCGGCACTATCGACCGGTTCCCGAGCCGATCCCGCATCGGCAGCGGCAGCAGCCGGCGGCGCTGTCGCAGGCCGAGAAGGACACCATCGTCGGGTTGATCCTCGCCGAGAGGAACGCGGATCTGTCGGTGTGCCAAATATATTGGCGCGCTTTCGATGACGGGTTGGTGGACTGCTCGGAGGTGACGTTCTATCGGGTGGCTCGGGCCGAGAAACTCACCGGGGACCGGCGCCGCAGCCGCACCGGAGGACCGTCGCTATCGCGCCGCAGACCGGTCGTCGATGCCAGCGTGGCCGGGGATCTGTGGTCGTGGGACATCGCGATGCTCAAGGGGCCCCGCACGCAGGATCGGTATCAGCTGTATCTGGCGATCGATGTGTACTCACGGTTCCCGGTGGCGTGGCGCATCGAATACCACGAGGACAAGACCATGGCGGTGGAGATGTTCACCGAGGCGTTCACCGCGTTCGGGGCGCCGGCGGTGTTGCACGCCGATAACGGGTCGTCGATGCGGTCGGGGGATTTGCTCGATGCTATTGGTAGGGCGGGGGTGGTGTCGTCGTTCTCGCGTCCGCGGGTCAGTGACGACAATCCGTTCAGCGAGTCACTGTTCAAGACCATCAAGTACGACCTGACGTGTCCGGATCGGTTCGACGATATCGATCATGCTCGGCGGTGGACCGAGGAGTTCTTGACTCGGTATGCGCTCGAGCATCGGCACAGTGGGTTGGGTCGGTACACGCCTGCGTCGGTGTTTCTCGGTAGTGACACCGAGGAACACCGACGCCGGCAGGAGCGGCTCGACCGGATTCATGAGAAGTATCCGCGTCGGTTCCGGCGTCGGCCGGTGGCGGCGTTACCGAAACCGACGGGAATCAACACACCTGTTCTGTCTCAGACAGGTTGACAACTTCCGGAATCGAACGGGGATACCGAGACTTCGCGAGTGCACCGTTCGCGTTGCGACGTCGACGAATGTGGATGTGAGGACCTTGCGTGGGGCATCCCACCTGAGCTCCGGAGGGCAAGAGATGGACGTCTTCTCGGCGCAATCCCAACGCCTCACCGATCCGGATGCCTGTCACGGCGAGCAGAGTCACCAGCAATCGGTCACGCCCGGACTTCGCCGCCTCGATCAGGGCGTCGACCTGGTCCCTGGTCAACCACTCCGTCTCGCTAGCAGCCTCCGTCAGCTTTAACGTCTTGGCCTGAACGGTCACCATGCCGTCGGATTCGCGGCCGTCGTATCCAGGCAGGTAGGCGAGCTCCATCCGATGCGACAGCTTCTGCACCAGATCCAGGGAGACCCATCCGTGGGAAGCGCCGAACCGGAGGAACTCGCACACCGTCGTCATCACTGCGTTCGCTGTCCGTGCACTGCGGTAGCGGGGTGCGGAGCGCGCGCTGCGCGGAGCAACTGGATGGGTGGTCAGCCACCGGAGGAATCGCGACAATGTACTGAGATCGATTCGCTTCCAGTCAATTACGTTGACCGAACAGTAGGTCAGGAACACCGCAATGCGCCCCGCATAGACCCGTTCTGTGTTCGGTGACCTGTCGAGAGATCTCAGCGCCGCGAGGTACGCCGACGCCTCCGGATGGATGCGGTACGAGGTGTCGGTAACGACGAAGCGTATCTGGCCGTCGGAGGGGGTGATGGCCCGTTCGGCTACGAATTCCGATCGCACGTGGCCAAGCTAACGAAGGTCACCGATACGATCCGGATAGTGAACAGGAACGTCTAGAGAACATTGGACCAGCAAATATGCCTCACCCTGGGCACCACATCCAGATAACGAGCAAGCCGGCGTTCAAGGCGGCTGCGGCCCGCCGGCGCTGTGTGTTGCCTGCGGATGGCTATTTCGAGTGGATGAAAAACGAGGACGGCACGAAGATTCCGTTCTTCCTGCACGGTGACAGGCCGGTGTCGATGGCCGGCCTGTATGAGTTGTGGCCGAATCCGGATCTGCCCGAAGATGATCCGGACCGGTGGTTGTGGACGTGCACTGTGCTCACGCGGCCTGCGACCGATGCGACCGGCCAGATCCACGACCGGTCGCCGGTGATCCTGCCGGATACCTTCATCGATCCGTGGCTCGATCCAGGGCTGACCGACCGTGACGATGTCGATGCGCTGCTGAACTCGGTCCCGGAACCGCATCTGGAGTTGTTCGAGGTGAGTACGGCGGTGAACTCGCCGCGCAACAACACCCCGGATCTGCTGCGGCCGGTGGATCGGTGAGCACTACTTCGGTGCGTCGCTGCTCGACAGCAGCGGCGTCAGGATGTCGTACGCCCATGACGCGAGAGTGGTGGGCGTCGTGGTCCGGACGGTCCGGGGCTGTTCCGGGACGTAGTCGTCGCGGATGCCGGTGGACATGCCGACGAGTGCCTCGACGTGCGCATCGTTCATACCGAACCCGCGGAGCATCTCACGCATGGCCTGGTCCTCGATCTGCTGTACCTCGAGGGTGTGGCCGGTCGCGGCGGTGACGATGTCGACCTCGGCGCGGATCTCCGGGTCGAGGCGTTCGGGGCGGCGAGCGAGCACCAGCGGCCGGACCCCGGCGCGCGCCAGCATCGCCACGACGTGTCGTCCGACGTGCCCGGTCGGGGTGGTGACGGCAATCTTGTTCGACAACGCGCTTCTCCTTCAGGTGTTGACCTGGCGACTCGGTGCCGCCGCGGGTTGAATGCTGCGGCGTAGAACTGCCGGGTCACTTCGAGGCCTGCTCGATCAGCACCTTTTCTTCCCCGCGTAGCTGAGCTGGCCGTAGTACAGCGTCGGGGCCCAGGGAGGGTGCGCGCGGTCACGATAGCGTGCACGCGCTCGGCCAGGCCACAGCCGGTTCAGGCATTTCGGCGAGCTTCGCGAGCAGAGCTGCCTCGTGGGCAGGTGCCCTGGGACGACCGGGTGAGTATCCGTGTCCAGCACTACCGCTGTCGGCGCCTGCCTCCATCCCCATCGAATCAGATGCCGTCGTGCTCGGCGTCGAACAGGGCGCGAGCGTCAGCGATCGCGGGCAGATGCGCATCGGCCCAGGAGAGGAGCACGTCGACCGGGTGGCGCAGAGTCTTGCCGAGTGGAGTGATCCGGTATTCGACGGCGATGGGACGGGAGCTGATCAATTCGCGACCGATGATGCCGTTGCGTTCGAGGCGGCGCAGGGTCGCGGTCAACGACTTCTGAGTGACCGAGGGAATGGCGCGGCGCAGTTCGTTGAAACGGCTCGGTCGATTACACAGCTCGTTGAGTACCGCCAAGGACCACTTGTCGAGAACCTGATCGAGAAGTTCACGATGTGGAGGGGTGACAGTGAGGTCGTCGTGATCGGTGTCGGTGGTATCGCACACGCTACCTAGTCTCGTTGAAGTGTCCTCAAGTAATCAAGTATCAATGAGATACTTCATTCAATCGAGTGCGAGGAGCACCCATGACCGTCCGGTATCTCAATCCCGAAAACATGACCCGCCTGACCCCGTATCACCACGTCGCCGTCGGAACCGGGGCCCGGCACGTCCACGTCGCCGGGCAGATCGCGCGACTCGCCGACGGCACCCCGGTATCCCCGGGGGATCTGGCGGGGCAGGTCGCCCAGGCGCTGCGCAATACCGCAGCCGGGCTCAACAGCGCGGGAGCGACGTTCGCCGACGTTCTACGACTGACTTTCTACGTCACCGGCTGGCAGCCCGAGAGGATCGACGAGTTCATGGCCGGGGTCGAACAGGTTGCTGCGGAGATAGGTCTGCAGTCGCCGATGCCGCCGGCCTCCCTCATCGGTGTGGAGTATCTGTTCGAGCCGGACGTCCTCGTCGAACTCGAAGCAACTGCCATTGTGGACTGACCCCTCGTCTGCGGGTGTCGTGGGCTCGGGTGAGCGGGACGAGGGCGCTGACATCCGTTGAGCTGCTGCATCGCGGCCATGTCCATTGTGTGGCATGTGTGGGGAGAAGACTGCAGCGAGGAGTTACTGCAGTAGGTCCGTCGCGATCTGTTCGATTCTGAGGACGCTGTCGAACAGTTCCTCGCCGATGCCGTCGCGCAGCTCGGCTTCGATGCGCTCAGCGCGGTCGTCGGCCTCCTCGATGGTTTTCGCTCCCAGTGCGGTCAGTCGCACCTCGATAAGTTTCTGGTGCATCGGGGACGGTTGACGGCTGATCATGCCCTTGCTTTCGAGGGTGGACAACATCGTGCCGGTCGCCTGCGGGGTGCCCTTCCCGGTTCGTGCGAGTTGCGCTGCAGAGGTCGGTTCGAGGTGTCTGATCGAGAGAAGGGTCGCGTACTGCGCCACGGTGAGGTCGAGTGGGCGCAGTGCCGAAGCTTTCGCGTCGATGATCAGCTGTGCGATTCGCCGAATGTGAGTGCCGAGTCGGTTGTCGAGCGCCTCGGATAGCGAGTCGTTGCCAGCCTGGAATGTCACCGAACGCTCCTCCTCTATCTGCGTGTATTTCGATATATCAGAACATTGTCACATTCGGGCTCGCGCCAATCAGCTCCCACGCCGGAAGCGACTTCAGTGCAGCCATCGCCAGCCGCAACCTGGCGGGCACGAAGTCTGAACGTGAGGCCATGCCCGGCCACGAGCAGAACAGTATCAACAAGAGTTCGTATGGAATTCTATTGATAATTGACAACTAGTTGATACGCTCGCCGTGTCGCTCGACCGAAGGTGAAGCCAGCGGATGCCCACGCCACGGAGCTTGGGTGCGCCACGACGACGTGCTCGTCGCTACAGGGGGAAGGAGTTGTATGTCCACGACGATCGAATCCCGAACTGAGGAATTCGGCTACGAGGAGAGCAAGAGGGAAATCGCTACCAGTGAAGGGGTGCTGCGGTATCACGAGGCCGGCGACGGTCCACCTCTGCTTCTGCTGCACGGCTCAGGTATCGGAGTCAGTGGATGGCGCAACTACCGGGGAAACCTCGCCGCATTTGCGCAGCAGTTCCATTGCTACGTGCTGGAGTTTCCTGGGTTCGGCGTCAGTGATCCGGTGGACGGCCACCCAGTTTTCACAGCCGGTGCGTCGGTGACGCGGTTCATGGATGCGGTCGGTATCGAAACTGCTGCGATCGTTGGAAATTCGATGGGTGGTGTCGTTGGCGTCCAGGTCGCGATGCAGCATCCCGACCGAGTTACGAAACTCATCACGATCGGCGGTGTCGGATCGAACATTTTCAGCCAGGCTCCGAGTGAAGGCACTCGACTGCTGCGCGACTTCGCTGACCACCCCAGTCGTGAGAAGCTGGTGCGTTGGCTCAACTGTATGGTCTACGACCCTGCTGTTCTCACGGAGGAACGTATCGACGAGCGGTGGGAAGCCGCGCAGGACTCTGCCTCCCACAAGGCGCTTGCCGCGATGTATGGGTCCGAAGCAGCTGCCGCGCAACAGCGGGCCCTCGAAAGATCTGACGCACCGCCGTATTGGTCGATGATGCGGAAGGTTCAGTGCCCGACCCTGTTCACCTGGGGACTCGAGGACCGGCAGTGCCCGCCCGACATGCCGCTCGTTCCACTTCGCTTGGCACCCAACGCCGAACTTCATATTTTCCCGAACTGCGGCCACTGGGTGATGGTCGAGGCCAAAGAAGCGTTCGAGCGTGTCGCACTCGAGTTCCTACTTCGTTGATTGAATCGGGTCGAACGGTGGTGCGCGGATGTCATCCGCGAACTGCTCCAGCGCGGCCACCACACCAGCGTTCAATCCTCGAACACGCCATTCGCGGTTGGGCCGATGCGTGGAACAAGGACTCGAGCCGTTCGTCTGGACGAAGGCGGACGAGGAGATCCCCGAGTAGGTCGGACGACCGATTGCGCGAAGTGACGGCGAGGGAAACTATCCGGTGGGGTGGATCAGGCCCAGTCGTAGGTGCGCTCGACCGCCCTGTTCCATGTGGCGTAGAGACTTTCACGGTCGCTCGCGGCCATGGTCGGTTCCCACGTCTTGCCGGCCGCCCAGTTCCGCCGGATGTCCTCCTCGCCACTCCAGTATCCGACGGCGAGGCCCGCGGCGTAGGCCGCCCCCAGCGCTGTGGTTTCCGCCACGACGGGTCGTACCACCGGAACTGCGAGCATGTCGGCCTGGAACTGCATGAGCAACTCGTTCGCGACCATGCCGCCGTCGACCTTGAGGGTACTCAGCTCCACCCGAGAATCGGCGCGCATCGCTTCGAGCACCTCTCGGGTCTGGAATGCGGTGGACTCGAGAGCGGCCCGGGCCAGGTGACGCTTGTCGACGAACCGGGTGAGGCCCACGATCACGCCGCGGGCGTCCGGTCGCCAGTGCGGCGCGAAAAGCCCGGAGAACGCCGGAACGATGTAAGCGCCGCCGTTGTCGGGTACCGCCGACGCGAGCGTCTCGATCTCGGCCGCGGAGTCGATGATGCCGAGATTGTCCCGGAGCCACTGCACCAGCGATCCGGTCACCGCGATCGACCCTTCCAGGGCGTACACGGCGTCGGCATCACCGATGCGATAGCACACGGTGGTGAGCAGACCGTGTGTGCTGTGCACCGGCGTCGTCCCGGTGTTGAGGAGAAGGAAATTGCCTGTGCCGTAGGTATTCTTGGCCTCGCCGGGAGTCAGGCACGCTTGCCCGAAGGTGGCGGCCTGCTGGTCGCCGAGGATGCCGGCAACGGGAACCCCGGCGAGCGGACCACGCTCGCGTGCATGGCCGTACACCTCCGACGAACTGCGAATCTCCGGCAGCATGGACATCGGAACCCCGAAATCCGCACAGATCTTCGGGTCCCACTGCAGGGTCTCGAGATCCATCAGCATCGTGCGCGACGCATTGGTCACGTCCGTGACGTGGACGCCCGGCGGATTACCGTCCTGCCCGGCCCCACCGGTGAGGTGCCACAGGATCCAGGTATCGACCGTGCCGAACGCGAGGTGGCCCGCCTCAGCCTTCTCCCGGGCGCCGTCGACATTGTCGAGGATCCAGCGGACCTTCGGGCCGGAGAAATAGGTGGACAACGGCAACCCCGTGGTGGCCCGATACCGATCGGGCCCGGCGTCTCCCGCCAGTCGCTCCACCAGCTGATCGGTCCGGGTGTCCTGCCACACGATCGCGTTGTAGACCGGCTCTCCGGTGGCGCGATCCCACACGATCGTGGTCTCACGCTGGTTGGTGATCCCAATCGCCGCGATGTCCTTCCTGCGCAGATCTGCCTTCGCGAGTGCTGCAGCACCCACCTCGCGAGTGTTGAGCCACAGTTCCTCGGGATCATGCTCGACCCAGCCGGCCTGCGGGAAGATCTGCCGGTGTTCCTTCTGGGCAACCGACACGACACGCCCGTCGTGGTCGAAGATGATGCATCGGCTGGACGTAGTGCCCTGGTCGATCGCGGCGATGTACTGGCTCGCTGTGTCGTTCTGTTTCACAGGGATCCTCGAGGTCGGAAGGCGTTCACTGGCCCAGCAAGGTCACTGGCACAGCACTGTGCGGTCGAACCTACTAGCGTTGTGCAGGACATGTCGGCGACTGAGGGAGCGGTGCGGTGACCAACCAATCAGGTGTACAGATTCTCGGTCCGCAGCAGCGCGAGGACGCATGGCGACGACTCGGCGACGAGCAGTTCGACGTCGTCGTGATCGGTGGTGGTGTCGTCGGTGCGGGGGCCGCACTCGACGCCGCGACCCGCGGCCTGCGCGTGGCACTCGTCGAGGCACGTGACTTCGCGTCGGGCACGTCGAGCCGGTCGTCGAAAATGTTCCACGGGGGCCTGCGATACCTCGAGCAACTGGAGTTCGGCCTGGTCCGCGAGGCGTTGCGTGAACGCGAGCTGTCGCTGTCGACGCTCGCGCCGCACCTGGTCAAGCCGCTGAAGTTCCTGTTCCCGCTCACTCACCGTGGATGGGAGCGGCCGTACATGGCGGCCGGGATCTTCCTCTACGACCGGATGGGCGGAGCGAAATCCGTTCCCGCGCAGAAACACCTGACGCGCTCGGGTGCGCTGAGGATGGCGCCGGGGCTCAAACGCAATTCGCTTGTCGGCGGGATCCGCTACTACGACACGGTCGTCGACGATGCCCGCCACACCATGACGGTCGCGCGGACGGCGGCCCAGTACGGTGCGGTCGTGCGACCCTCGACCCAGGTCGTCGGGTTCCTGCGCGAAGCCGACCGGGTGTCGGGTGTGCGGGTACGCGACAGCGAAGACGGCTCCGTCACCGAAGTGCGCGCCCACGTGGTCATCAACGCGACCGGGGTGTGGACCGACGAAATCCAGGCGTTGTCGCGCCAGCGCGGCCGGTTCCGGGTGCGTGCGTCGAAGGGCGTGCACATCGTGGTCCCGCGCGACCGGATCGTGAGCGACTCGGCGATCATCCTGCGGACCGAGAAGTCGGTGCTGTTCGTCATCCCGTGGGGAAACCACTGGATCATCGGCACCACCGACACCGACTGGAACCTCGATCTGGCACACCCGGCCGCGACGAAAGCCGACATCGACTACATCCTCGACCACGTCAACCGTGTGCTCGTCGTCCCGATCACCCACGACGACATCGACGGGGTCTACGCGGGCCTGCGCCCGTTGCTGGCGGGGGAGAGCGACGAGACGTCGAAACTGTCGCGTGAACATGCGGTCGCGCGGGTGTCGCCCGGGCTGGTGGCGATCGCCGGTGGCAAGTACACGACCTACCGTGTGATGGCCGAGGACGCGGTGGATCTCGCCGCCGAGGACATTCCGTCGCGTATTGCGCCGTCGATCACCGAAAAGGTGCCGCTCCTCGGGGCAGACGGGTACTTTGCCTTGGTCAATCAGACGATGCACCTCGCCGAGCAGCACGGACTCCACCCGTACCGGGTCAAGCACCTCCTCGACCGGTACGGCTCACTCATCGACGACGTGCTCGCATGCGCCCAGGACCGGCCAGAACTGCTCGAGCCGATCACCGACGCTCCGCTGTACCTCCAGGTGGAGGCCGTCTATGCGGCCGCTGCCGAAGGTGCGCTGCATCTCGAGGACATCCTTGCCCGCCGAACCCGGATCTCGATCGAGTATCCGCACCGGGGCATGCACTGCGCGGAACAGGTCGCGCATCTGGTGGCGCCGATCCTCGGGTGGGACGACGCGGTGACCGACCGGGAGGTCGAGACGTATCGGGCCCGGGTCGAAGCCGAGATCGATTCGCAGAGCCGGCTCGACGACGAATCCGCTGATGCGTTGCGCGCAGCGGCTCCCGAGGCTCGTGCGGAGATCCTCGAACCGGTACCCGTGAAGTGACGTGACGTGATCAGTGCGTGAGTAGAACCTTCACCACCACGACCGTCGCCCCCACCAGGGTCAACGCAGCCGCGGTCATCAACAGTCGAGTGCCGGGACGCTCGCCGTTGAGCCGTCCGATCACGAACGCGATGCTGCCGATCCGCACCAGCATCGCGAGTTCCGCGAGCAACTGAGCGGTGCGTGGCTCGATCCAGCCGAGCCATCCGACGGCGAGGATGACGCACGGAACCACCGCGGAGGTGAGGATCGGCACCGAGTCACGCACCTCCGCCCGCCGTTCGGCGGCGGTGAGGTGGCTGCCCTGGCGGACGCTGTGTCCTACCGATTCAGCGAAGGCGTGTGCCACGAACGTCGACAGGGCGGTGCCGACGACGATCGCGATTCCGACGTAGTTCGGTCCCGGGACGATCGGGATGAGCACAGCCAGAACCAGCACATTGCCGTAGACATACGCGCTGATGCGGCTGGCGGCATTGGTGCGGTCGAGCGGCGTGCCTCGGGAGAACAACGGCCCGTGGAGTAACGCATTGGCGTCGAAGCCCATACCGACCAGCGTGGCATGCGCCGGGCGAAAATGTCAGCGTTGTTCGGAAAGGTTCGGGCTGTAGTGCATGGGAGAGTCGCGACGATCGATCGGCGGCAGGTTCCGGGCGGGGGTGTGCACGAGCGGCGCATCCGCCGTGATGCGGCCGGCCGCGCGATCCCAACCGGCGCGGGCGCGCGGGTGGTAGCGATACCGCCAGGGCACCAGCCGGTTCCCGAGTCCGATGGCCCGGCCGATCAATCGGTGGAGTTTCTCCTCGCGGGGGCTCCAGCTGTATCCGAGGAGGTCGCGCACGGCCTGGTCGTACAGGCCCACCGTGAGCCAGATGAATCCGAGGGTGACCGGTGGGCGCACGACCTTCCACACCGATTCGGGGAACCAGCGCAGGAACGGCGGCCGGTCGAGATTCGACAGGTCGAGAACGTCGCGGGTGGCCTTGTTGTCTTCGAGGGTGTTGTGGCACATGTCGTCCCAGTACTCGATGAACGCCTCCCACGATTCAGGGACCGACTTCATCGGCATGCCGTAGAGGCGGTACCACTGGACGTGCTCGTCGAACAACCGGTGCTTCTGCTCGAGGGCGAGCGGCCCCTCGAACCATTCGATGGACACCACGAGGCTGTAGAAGAACGTGGCGTGTGCCCAGTAGAAGGTGCCGGGGTCGAGCGCGTGGTACGTGCGGCCCAACTTGTCGACACCCTTGATCGTGTTGTGGTAGCCGCGGACCTGCCTGGCAGTCTCGGGAGCGCGTTCACCGTCGAAGACGACCCCGTAGATCGGGTACAGCGACCGGTAGAGCCGTTCGAAGCGCTCGTCGAAGAACTGCGAGTGATCCTCGACGCCGGCGCCGAGACCGGGGTGCATGTTCTGCATCGACCCGGCCCACGGGCCGAACAGCATCCCGCGCCATCCACCGAAATACTTCCAGGTCAGTGACTCAGGCCCGAGGGGTCGGGGGGACTCAGGCCCGAGGGGTCGGGGGGACTCAGGCCCGAGGGGCCGGGGGGACTCGGCGTCCTGCGAAGAGCTCTGACTACGCATGTTGTCAGGTTAGGATCCGGTGGACAGGTAGTCAACGACGGGAATTGCACACGGTGGACACCACGCGCCGAAGCTGGGCGGGAATCGGGCTCGACGAACGCCGGCGTGTCCGCAGGGAACGTCTCCTCGACGCGGGGATCGCCCTCATCGGCGCCCCCGACGGATCCGTCGCGAATGTGCGCGCGGTGTGCCGGGCCGCCGAACTCACCGAACGCTATTTCTACGAGAGTTTCACCGACCGCGACGCATTCGTCCGGGAGGTGTACGCACTCGTGGGCGAACGCGCCCGCGACGCACTGGTGACAGCGGTGGATTCGGCGGAGCGTGCACGCCGGGCGGAAGCGGCGGTCCGGGCCTTCGTGGCCCTGATGGTCGACGAACCGGCGATGGGTCGCGTGCTTCTGCTCGCGCCGCTTCGTGAACCCGCGATCAGCGGGAGGGGCGTCGAACTCGCACCGGTGTTCGTCTCACTCGTCAGCGCCCAACTCACCGAGATCGGCGACGACGCCGTCCGCAACATGGTGGCCGTAGGGCTCGTCGGTGCCTTGACCAGCCTGTTCATGGGATATCTCGACGGGGCAATCACTGTCGGGCGGGAGGCGTTCGTGCGCCACTGTGTTGCGCTTCTCGAGCGCGCCGCGCACGATGCTCAACGCGGCGGCTGGCAGCCGGGGCAGCGGTAGACGACGCGTTCGGCACCTGCCGCAGCGCGGCTGTTCATGAGGCTGCCTGGATCGGCCAAGGCTCCCGATTCGATGCGCCGTCCGCAACGCCGACACGGTTGGCCGCGGCGCCCGTACACCCATAGTTGGCGTCCTCGTCGCGGATCGCCGGTCGTGACCCTTTCGGCCCTGTTCCGGTTGGTGTGCAATACGCGGTGTGCGAGTTCGGCCCACGCGGTCGGATCACCGGCCTCTCGTACCGGTGTCGCGGGATCGACTCCGCGCAGGAAACACAGTTCGCTGCGGTAGACGTTGCCCACGCCGGCCATGATGCGCTGGTCGAGCAGCGCAAGCCCGATCGGACGGTCCGGCTCACGCGCGAGATTTCCGGCCGCACGCACCGGATCCCAGTCGGGCCCGAGCAGGTCCGGTCCGAGGTGCCCGACCGCGTCGGTTTCCTTCTCGCGAGGGAGCACTTCGACGATGCCGAGGTCGAATCCCACCGCCTGCATCCGTTCGGTGCCGAGTACCGCACGGGCCCGGAAACCCGGCTTGCGCCAGCGGCTTCCGCGCTCATATACGTGCCACTGCCCGTCCATCATCAGGTGCGAGTGAAAAGTGCGGTGTGGCAGGCGAACCAGAATGTGCTTTCCGCGCGCGGCGACTTCCTCCACTGTCTCGCCGGTGAGATCTGTCGTCGCGAACCGCGGGACCCGGAAATCGCTCTCGGTCAGGATGTTTCCTGCGAGTGCCGCGTGCAGCCGTGTTGCCGCCTGGAGCACCGTGTCGCCTTCGGGCATGTCAGGACCTCAGCCGATACCCGCGTGGTGTCGCGGAGAACCCGGCCTCGCCGAGCAGGTCCGCGAGGGCATGACCGTGGATCGAAGCGCCGTCGATCTTCTCGACGACGATCTTGTCGACGCCACCGTTCTTGACGGTGTGGGCGAGCGATGCGAACGCGATGCGTAGTCGGCCGGGATCGTCGGAGAAGGTGAGTAAGGTCCGGCCACCGCGCTCGACGAACACCACGAGGCTGCCGTCGACCAGCACCACGAGGCCACCGGCTTTCCGTCCCGGCCGATGCTTCGACGTGTTCGCGGTCTCCGCCGCTGCTTTCGGCCAGGGGAGTGCGGCACCGTACGGGTTGGCGGGATCGCACGCGGCGAGCGTCACCGCCTCGGTGCTGGTGTGGCGGCCTTCGAGAGAATCGGAGAACGAGCGCAGCCGATCCACCACGTCGGGGGTCGAGAACTGCGCTCCGCCGAGCGAATCGACGAAATACCCCCGCCGGCACCGGCCTGTTTCCTCGAATCGGCTGAGCACCTTGTACATGAGCGCGAACCCCCCCGCAACGGATTCGCTCGTCACGGCACCTCGGGTCACCACCCCGTACCGCTCGAGGAACAGCTCGGCGGTGGTGTGGGCACGCACCGTCGGATCGGTCTCACGCTCCGGCAGCAGCGACCAGCGGCCGGCCACCGTAGGCGGCCCCGAGCGAGACGGAACGACCGGACGCGCCTGGTACATGCGGGCGCGGGGAGCCCTCCGCGGTGTGCGGTGCGCGGGCGTGGCGCGCGACGTGTCGCCGATGAGGGCGCGCAGCGGTGCGAGTGTGTCGCCGGCGAGGTGCCCGCTCCACACCAGATCCCACATCGCTGCAGCCAGCGCCGTGTCGGTGGCGTCCGGTTCGAGCGCTTTCACCGCGTCCCCGAGCTGCCTGAAGAAGTATGCGCCTCCACCCGAGAGGGACTCGAGGATCGCCCGGTGGAGACCGGTCGTCTCGATGTCGTCGGCCGGCGCGAGCGTGGCGGGAGCGAGGTCGGCGGGGTGCAGCGCGATCCAGCCGTCCTTGCCCGAGATCGAGCCGGCACCGGACCAGACGATCTCGCCGTTCGACGTCAACTCGTCGAGCATCGCGGGTGAGTAATCGCGCACTCGCGGCGCGAGAATCAGCGGTTCGAGGGCGCTCGCAGGGATAGGGACACCCGCGATCTGCTCGGCGACGGCCGCGACACCGTCGAGACCGTACAGCGCACTCGCGCCCGGCCCCCGTCCGAGATGATGCCAGTCGGGCAGGAACCGACCGAGAGTTGCGGTGCTCACCGGCTCGACTTCCTGGCGTGCCGCGGCCAAGGACCGTCGACGCAGACGGCGGAGGACCTCACTGTCGCACCACTCGGGCCCGGTGGCGCCGGGACGGAACTCACCCGAGGTGACGCGCCTCTCGTCGGCCAACCGCTGCAGAACGGATTCGACGACGGCAGTACCGAGACCGAAGCGGGCCCCCACCGCCTCGGAAGTGAACGGACCGTGTGTCCGGGCGTGACGGGCAACGAGATCGCCGAGCGGATCCGCGACCGGTTCGACGAACGCCGTGGGCACGCCGATCGGCAAGGGCACACCGAGCGCGTCGCGCAGACGCGATGCGTCTTCGATTGCTGCCCACCATTTCTCGCCTGCGTACGACACGTGCAGCACGCGTCGCTGCGCCGACAGGTCGGCGAGCCACGAACCCGGATCGTCGGTGCTGCGTTCCCGCAGCTCGGTGTCGGTGAGCGGCCCCAGCAGCCGCAGCAGATCCGCGACGCCCTCCGCATCCCGAGCGCGCCGCTCCGGCACCAGTCGCTGCAACTCGAGCTCGGCCTGATCGATCACGTCGGCGTCGAGCAGTTCGCGCAGCTCGACCCGGCCGAGCAACTCGGCGAGCAACGTCGAATCGAGGGACAGTGCCGCCGCGCGCCGCTCGGCGAGCGGACTGTCGCCCTCGTAGAGGAACGCCCCGACGTAGTCGAACAGCAGCGAGGTCGCGAACGGCGACGCCGTGGGGGTCTCGACCTCGACGAGCCGGATCTGCCGCCGCGCGACACGGCCGAGAAGCGCACGCAGCGCGGGAAGGTCGTAGACGTCCTGCAAGCATTCGCGCACCGTCTCGAGCAGGATCGGGAAACTCGGGTACCGTCGGGCCACATCGAGCAGTTGCGCGGAACGCTGACGCTGCTGCCACAGCGGCGCCCGCTTACCGGGGTTGCGCCGCGGCAGCAGCAACGCGCGCGCCGCACATTCACGGAACCGGGATGCGAACAGGGACGAGCCACCGACCTGCTCGGTGACCAGATCCTCGATCTCGTCGTGGTCGAAGACGAAGATGGCGGCGCCCGGCGGGTCGTCCTCGGTGTCGGGCAGCCGGACGATGATGCCGTCGTCGGACGGCGATGGATGCGCCTCGACACCGAACCGGTCGAGCAGGCGCGCCCCGACCGCGAGAGCCCACGGTGCGTGGACGCGCAGACCGAACGGGGAATGCAGGACGAGACGCCAGTCGCCGAGTTCGTCGCGGAAACGCTCGACGACCAGGGTGCGGTCGGTGGGGAGGTGGCCGGTGGCGGTGCGTTGCTCGTCGAGGAGGCCGATCAGATTCGCGGTCGCGTAGTCGTCGAGCCCGCCGGCCCGGCATCGCGAGGCGGCGTCGTCGGGCGCTGCATGGCCGAGCTCGCGGATGAACGCGCCGAGCGCCGCGCCGAGCTCGGCGGGGCGCCCTTGGTTGTCTCCGTGCCAGAACGGCAGCCGCCCGGCGCGGCCGAACGCGGGGGACACGAGCACCCGGTCGAACGTGATCTCCTCGATCCGCCAGCTGGTCGCGCCGAGCGCGAACACGTCGCCGACTCGCGACTCGTAGACCATCTCCTCGTCGAGTTCCCCGACCCGGGTGTTCTTCTCGCCCACCATGTACACGGTGAACAGGCCACGATCGGGGATGGTCCCGCCGGAGGTGACGGCGAGACGTTGCGCTCCGGGCCGGCCCGACAGCGTGGAGTCGGTGCGGTCCCACACCACGCGGGGACGTAGCTCGGCGAACTCGTCGGACGGGTAGCGGCCCGAGAGCAGATCGAGCACCGATTCGAAGACGCTCCGCGACAGTGATGCAAACGACCCGCTCCGCCGGACGGTGTCGAACCAGTCGTCGACATCGATCGGTTCGAGCGCGGCTGCCGCCACCGTCTGCTGCGCGAGCACATCGAGAGGGTTCGCAGGGACCTGCAGGGCCTCGATGTGCCCGGCGACCATCCGCTCCACGGTGACGGCGCAGTGGATCAGGTCGGTGCGGTGCTTGGGGAACAGCACTCCGCGCGACGTCTCGCCGACCTGGTGCCCGGCCCGGCCCACCCGCTGCAACCCGCTCGCCACGGACGGTGGGGCCTCGACCTGGATGACGAGATCCACCGCGCCCATGTCGATACCGAGTTCGAGACTCGACGTCGCCACGACGCAGCGCAGCCGGCCCGACTTCAGATCATCTTCGATGAGAGCCCGTTGGTCTTTGCTCACCGAACCGTGGTGGGCTCGGGCGAGAACGGGTTCGGCGCCGTAGGTCACCTCGGTGGATGCGCCCAGGAGCGCGGGCGGCGCGGACTCGCGGTCGACGGTGCTGCCGATGCGTTCGGTGTAGATCTCGTTGAGCCGGCCGGTCAACCGCTCGGACAGTCGCCGCGAGTTCGCGAACACGATCGTCGAACGGTGGGCGGTGACGAGATCGACGATCTGTTCTTCGACGTGCGGCCAGATCGACCCTGCCTGGGGAGTGGGCGATTCAGAGTCCTCATTCGGATGGGACACTCCGAGCTCGGTCATGTCCGCGACCGGAACCTGGACGGTGAGGTCCCAGGTCTTGGCTGCGGGCGGGGCCACGATCCGGATGGGTGCGCCGCCGACGAGGAAGCGCCCCACCTCCTCGTGCGGGCGCACGGTCGCGGACAGCCCGATCCGCTGCGCAGGCTTCGGCAACAGCAGGTCGAGACGTTCGAGGGACAGCGCGAGATGCGCGCCGCGTTTGGTTCCGGCGACGGCGTGCACTTCGTCGACGATCACCGATTCGATGCCGGCGAGGCTCTCGCGCGTGGCCGAGGTGAGCATGAGGAACAGCGACTCGGGGGTAGTGATGAGGATGTCGGGGGGAGTGCGGGCAAGCTTGCGGCGGTCGGCCTGCGAGGTGTCGCCGGAGCGGACACCCACGGTGATCTCGGGGGGCATCAGGCCGAGCCGTTTCGCGGTCTGAGTGATACCGACGAGAGGCGCCCGGAGATTGCGTTCGACGTCGACCCCGAGCGCTTTCAGGGGCGAGATGTAAAGCACCCGGGTGCGGTGTTCGCGTGGCGCATCGGTTGCCTCAGGGCGTGCAGCGAGCCTGTCCAGTGACCACAGGAACGCAGACAGCGTCTTACCCGAACCGGTGGGCGCGACGACGAGAGTGTGCGCACCCGACGAGATTGCATCCCACGCGCCGAGCTGGGCGGATGTGGGTGCGTCGAAAGCGCCGTCGAACCACTCCCGGGTGGGAGCGGAGAAACGGGCGAGGACGTCGGTCACCACTCCATGGTGCACCCGAGGTCCGACAGGTTCGCGAACTACTCGGGGCCGCTACTCCAGAGCGAACATGGCGAGCTGCGGGCAGTGCGCATCCGCCCAGTAGTTCCTGCCGTTCCGCATCAACCGGCGGACGAGTTCGTGCGCCGCGGGCCGCCACGGGAGCGCATCGAACTGCTCGCGACTCGCCGGCGTCTCACTCCACCCGATCGACACCTGATCGCCGCTACGGTGCACGCTCAGTGCCGGAGAGCCCGCGGCGATCCGGTCGATATCGGCGCCGCACGACCGCTCGAGGACGCGTGTATCGACGGTGACGAAGCCGCCCACCTGCCTGTCCTCGCGGATGCTGGTGTCGACGTACAGGCACGCAATTTCCTGGTCGCCGGCGTGGACACTGATCATGCGATGGCCTTCGTCCGATGCACCGACGGAGGGCAGACACACGACAGACCAGTACTCGCGCTCGCTGATGCGTGCATTGTCGATCGTCGATCGGACGTAGTCGCGCAACCAGGCGGTGACGAAGTCGAACTCGGGGTAGAGCTCGAGCTCCCGATACCGGGTATCGCGCAGCGGAAGATCGGTACCGGACTCTGGCGTACGCATGTTCACGCCCCGATTATGGCGTGTTCTCTGCCACGGCGGCATCGCGGTGCGGATCGGGCTGGTCGCGGGGTCGGTCGGTTGGCTCTTCGTCACAGGACAGCCCCTGGGTTGAGGATCGAACGGGGATCGAGGGCGTTCTTGATCAGGTGGGTCAACGCCATGACGTCGGGCCCCACCTGAGCGGGTAACCAGGGTTTCTCGAGCCTGCCCACACCGTGCTCCCCGGTGATGGTGCCACCGAGGTCGATCGCGAGATCCATGATCTGACCGAAGGCAGCGTGTGCTTGCTCCGTCATCTTCTCGTCCTCGGGGTCGTAGACGATCAGCGGGTGGGTGTTTCCGTCTCCCGCATGCGTGATCACCGCGACCGTCACTGCGTTGAGGCGGGCGATCTCCGCCACGCCCGCGACGAGTGCGGGGAGCATCGGCAACGGCACTCCCACGTCTTCGAGGAGGAGGCTGCCGAGTTGTTCGACCGCGGGAATGGCCATCCGCCGCACGGGGTCCTCCGAGTCGTACCGCGGTGCCGTCGGCGAGGACCACCTCGAGCCCGAGCACATAGTCGGATGTCACCCCGTACTTGACGCAGCACAGCCCGCCCGCGTTGGTCGCGGCGTTGCCGCCGATGGAGCAGATCTCGAACGACGACGGGTCCGGCGGGTACCACAGGCCGTGGTCGGCTGCGGCCGCCTTGACCTCGGCATTGAGCAAACCGGGTTGTGCGACGGCGGTGCGTGTGGCCGGGTCGAACGCGCGATCGTGCCGGTAGCCGGCGAGGATGTCGGGATCGGTGACGAGCACCCCGGCCGGGAGTTGCCTGGCCAGGGTGCTCGGATCCGCGCTGGACGACGTCACGACACCGCCGGAGCGTACCGGGCTCGCAGCTTGTGCTTGACGAGCTTGCCGGTGGGGGTGCGGGGCAGGTCATCGGAGAAGTCGATGCTGCGCGGAGCCTTGAACTTCGACACCCTGGACCGCACGTACTCGAGCAGTTCCTCCTCGACTTCAGGCCCGGGCTCGACACCCTCGGCGAGTTGCACGACCGCCTTGACCTCTTCACCCATCTCCTCGTTCGGCACTCCGATGACCGCGACATCGAACACCTTCGGGTGCAGAGTGAGGACGTTCTCGGATTCCTGCGGGTAGATGTTCACACCACCCGAGATGATCATGAATGCCGCGCGATCGGTGAGATACAGGAACCGGTCCTCGTCCAGATACCCGATGTCGCCGCTTGTCGTCCACGTCGGATGGTCGGGATGCGTTGCCTTCTCGGTCTTCTCCGGATCGTTGTGGTACTCGAACGGACGTTCGTCGCGTTCCCACCACACGGTCCCGATCGACCCGGTGGGCAGTTCCCGACCGTCCTCCCCGCAGATGCGAACGTGTCCCATCACACCGTCGTGTCCGACCGAACCCGGCCGGGCAAGAGCCTGCTCGGAGTTGATGAAGGTCGCGCCGGAGCCTTCGGTGGAGGCGTAGTACTCGTTGATCACCGGGCCCCACCACTCGATCATCGCCCGCTTGATCTCGGGCGGGCACGGAGCTGCCGCGTGGATGGCGACCTGCATGCTCGACACGTCGTACTTCGCGCGGCTTTCCTCAGGAAGCTTGAGCATGCGCACGAACATGGTCGGCACCCACTGACTGGCGGTAACCTTGTATCGGTCGATCAGCGCGAGCGCCTGTTCGGCATCGAAGCTGTCCATGAGGATCACGGTTCCGCCCACAGACTGGATGGTGCCGCAGAAGCGCAGTGGTGCAGCGTGATACAGCGGTGCAGGGCACAGGTACACCGTGTCCGAGTCGAATCCGTACATCGGGGCGAACACCGCCGTGTAGGGGTCGGGGATGTCCTGAACCTGTCCGTCGGGCAACTTCGGTTTGATCCCCTTGGGGCGGCCGGTGGTACCGGAGGAATACAGCATGTCCTGACCGCGCGGCTGATCGTCGAGAGGTGTGGTGTCGAAACGCTCGACGGCCTGCGTGTAATCCTCGAATCCGGGCAGTTCTCCCCCGTACACGAGGCGGTGTTCGACGTTCGGATACGCGTCGGCGGACATGTCCACGGCGCCGGCGGCCGGAGCAGAGACGATCAGGGCCTTCGCGCCGCAGTCGCCGACCACGTAGGCGGCCTCGGGCGCGGTGAGGTGCCAGTTGACGACGGTGATGTACAGGCCCGAGCGCAGTGCTGCCCAATACACCTCCATCACGCGCAGGTCGTTGTCGGAGATGAGCGCGATGTGGTCGCCGGGTTTCAGTCCGAGTCCCCGCAGGTACTTTGCGAGCCGGATCGAGTTCTCGTCGAGTTGCCGGTAGGTGAGTGACTCGCCGGTGGCCGGTCGCACGATGGCGGGCTTGTCCGGTGTGGTGGCGGCGAAGTTACCTGGGTACATGCACCATGGTCTACCACAGGATGTGGCGTGTGCCACAGTTCCTGTTCCGGTCGGTGTGGTGGCCGAATGCGCGACGTCGTCGGGTGGGTCGCTAGATCAAGATGTCTGCCTCGTGCATGACGATGAAGACGATGGTGATTGTCATCAGCGCGTACATGATCAACATCGTCACCCTGGCGGCCGTTTCACTCGTGGCCGGAAACACTTTGGGAGCCGGGTTCGCGTATGCGGCCGGGTTCTGTTTACCCGGTTTACGCGACGGCGGGGCGAGTGTGAACGGCGGCGTTCCCTTACCGGTGCGGTACGGATCCATCGGATTTGCAGTCATTGCACACATCCTCTCCATGCCGAATCAGGTTCAATGATAAGTGCGTGAGGCGCCGAGCGAGAGCGAGATAACGTGGCAGAGGCCGAAAACTCGACATCGTGATGAGGATGTGGCCACTGCTGCGTGCTCGAGTAATCGAATGGTCATGCAATAGTTGTTCGGACGTAACGGCGAGGGAAAGTCGTCGTGGGAGAGCACGCAGAGGATCGGCGCGAACGTCTCCTCACGCACCACTTCGGTCTGGGTGGGCATGCGCACGAGGGCGGGCGAGATCAGCGGTCCCACGAGAATGCCCTCGTCGAAGGGGTTTCCTACCGGGAGTCCGGTATACACGGGCGCGAGGCGTGCCACAAGATCGTCGGCAATTGAGCGGTGGACGATCAGGCGGCGCAGCGTAGTGCAGCGCTGCCCGGCGGTGCCGGCTGCAGCGAACACGACACCCGGCACCGTCAACTCCAGGTCTGCCGACGGGGTGACGACCGCGGCGTTGTTGCCGCTTCCGATGTCGTGTCCGAGCCGGCGGCGACAGGGAGTATGACGGCAGTGTCCCTGTGCAGGTACGGTGGGCGACACATCTCGTAGTCTTTCGGAACTCGTTACCCGGCAACGATATGCAGCGCAGTGTTCGTGCTGGCCCCCGATCCGGATCCGGTGCGGCACCGCAGGGAGGAGGAGCCCGATGGGGCGCATCACGCAACGGGTCGACCCCGCGTCGCTCACGCCGGATCTCGTGCGACACGGTCGTGCCGCCGTCGCGTTCGACCAGGACGGTGTGGTTCAGGCGATGCCCGCACGTGTCGTCGACACAGGGGAGCTTCACGTCGGCATCATCAATTCCGAACTCGGCCGGCAGGCTGTGCCCGATCGAGCCTCGGTGATCCTCGACGACGGGGCCTACTGGTTCGAGTTGCGCGCGGTGAATCTGCGTGGACGGCTGCGACCGGCACCGCAACCGCCGGTGGGCGAGCGTGCCGACCTGCAGTGGTTCGTATTCGAACCTCGTCGCGCGACAGCATGGGACTATTCGACGTTGCACGAGGAGGAGACGGGCGGATGAAGACCGACGATGTGGTGGCGCAGGTGTTCCTCGACCGCACGACGGTGGCGCGGGTAGCGACCCGGTCTCCCAAGGGCAGACCCGTGATGACGCCGCTGTGGTTCGTCGTCCACCGGGGACGGCTGTATCTCGGCACCGGTCGCGACACCGTGATTGCGCGCAACGTCGCCGCCGACCCGGACGTAGTTCTCCTGCTCGACGCAGACGATCGGGCAGGGGAGTACGAGTTGCGTATCCGCGGCCGGGCGATCGTGACCGAGGGCGTGCCCTCGGCACCGGTGCTGGTGCGGATCGCCCGCAAGTACTATCTGGGTGGTTGGAGCTCCGAGCTCGCGAATGCGAGACGGTGGCGGCTCCGCAACGCTTACTATGCGCAGAGCGTCGGCGCCACGATCGAGATCGATCCGGTCGGAGCCGAATTGGTGTCTCGTCCCTGAACTGTCCACTCACCCGAACTCGACGCCCTGCGCGAGGGGGAGTTCGTCCGAATAGTTGACGGTGTTGGTGGCGCGGCGCATGTAAGCCTTCCACGAGTCGGAGCCCGACTCGCGGCCGCCGCCGGTCTCCTTCTCTCCACCGAATGCACCACCGATCTCGGCGCCCGACGTGCCGATGTTGACGTTGGTGATCCCGCAGTCCGAGCGCGCCAGAAACCGCTCGGCCTCGCGCTGATCGGAGGTGAAGATCGATGACGACAAACCTTGGGGAACACCGTTGTGCAGCGCGATCGCTTCGTCGAAGTCGTCGTAGGGGAGCACGTAGAGAATCGGCGCGAACGTCTCCTCACGCACCACTTCGGTCTGGGTGGGCATGCGCACGAGGGCGGGCGAGACATAGACGCCATCGCCCGGTACTTCCACCGGTCGGCCGCCCGCGACAACGACGCCGCCGTCGCGTTCGGCGCGGTCGAGAGCCGAGCGCATCGCGTCGTAGGCATGTGGCGAGATCAGCGGTCCCACGAGAATGCCCTCGTCGAAGGGGTTTCCCACCGGGAGTCCGGTATACGTGGACGCGAGGCGTGCCACAAGATCGTCGGCAATTGAGCGGTGGACGATCAGGCGGCGCAGCGTAGTGCAGCGCTGCCCGGCGGTGCCTGCTGCAGCGAACACGACACCCCGCACCGTCAACTCCAGGTCTGCCGACGGGGCGACGACCGCGGCGTTGTTGCCGCCGAGTTCGAGCAGGCAGCGGCCGAACCGTGCGGCGACGCGGGGCCCCACGATCCGCCCCATCGGAACCGAACCGGTCGCGCTGACCAAGGCCACCCGAGGATCGTCGACGAGTGCTTCACCGGCCGTGGCGCCGCCTATCAGGACATGATGCAGATCGGCGGGGGCATCGACGTCCGCGGCGGCGCGGCGGAGCAACGCGTCGCACGCGAGGGCGGTCAGCGGTGTGGTTTCCGAGGGTTTCCACACTACCGGGTCGCCGCACACCAGTGCGATCGTGGTGTTCCACGACCATACCGCCACCGGGAAGTTGAATGCGGAGATCACGCCGACCACACCGAGGGGATGCCACGTCTCCATCAGGCGGTGGCCGGGCCGCTCGGACGGCATCGTGCGCCCGTAGAGTTGCCGCGACAGGCCGACCGCGAAATCGCATACATCGATCATTTCCTGCACCTCACCGAGTGCCTCGGAAGGAATCTTGCCGGCTTCGAGCGTGACGATTTCGGCGAGATCGTGCCGGTGCTCGACGAGTAGGTCGCCGAACCGCCGGACTAGCCTGCCCCGAACGGGTGCGGGGACGTCGCGCCACCGCTCGAAAGCCTGTGCGGCCGAACCGATCGCGTCGTCGATCTGCGCGGCGGTGTGTGGTTCCAGACGTGCGAGTTCCGTGCCGTCGATGGGTGTGGTGACCGTCAGTGCACCCGCACCACCGGGCAGGGTGGCACCACATTTCTCCGCTGCGATGCGTGCGCGATTGCTGAAACTGTCCGTGGCATTCATCGGTGTAGTCCTTTGTTGCTCGGTTAACCTGCGCTGGTGCCGGAATCTTCGAAAGAATCGCTGGACGAGATCGATAGGTTGTTGTTGCGCGAACTGGTTGCGGACGGCCGCGCCACGTTGTCGGTACTTGCCGAGAAGGCCGGGCTGTCGATTTCCGCAGTCCAGTCGCGGGTGCGCAGGCTGGAGTCCCGGAATGTGATTCGCGGGTACACCGCGAAAGTGGACCCGGACGCGCTCGGCCTCATGCTGTCGGCGTTCGTCGCGATCACTCCTCTCGATCCGTCCCAGCCCGACGATGCGCCTGCACGTCTGCGTCACATCGAGGCAATCGAATCGTGTCATTCGGTGGCGGGCGACGAAAGCTATATCCTGCTTGTGCGTGTTGCGACGCCGCGCGACCTCGAGTATCTCCTCCAGGAGATCCGTGCCACCGCGAATGTTGCCACCCGCAGTACGGTTGTGCTGCAGACATTTTACGCAATGTAACCGCATCGACGCCCAGATCTTCAATCGAACCGACCAATGAGCTGCAAAAGTTCGCGTACTCTCGCGAATATGAGCACTGCATTCCGTGATCGGGACGGTGCGGAACTCGTGGCCCCCGACCGGGTACACGCCGTCCTCGGAACACACATGCTGGCAGACGGGTTTCCCCTCGTCCTCGACCTCGAACGTTCGCGGGGAGTGCGACTCGTGGACCGACGCGACCGCACCTGCTATCTCGACATGTTCGGATTCTTCGCGTCGTCTGCACTGGGAATGAACCATCCCGACTTGGCAGACGACCCGGCCCTCCGTGACGAACTCGCTGTGGTGGCTGCCAACAAGCCCAGCAACTCCGACATCTATACCGTGGGCATGGCCGAATTCGTCGCCACGTTCGCGCGGGTACTCGGCGACCCCGCACTGCCGCATCTGTTCTTCATCGACGGTGGTGCCCTCGCTGTCGAGAACGCGCTCAAGGCCGCATTCGACTGGAAGAGTCGCCTGAACGAAACGCGTGGTCACGATCCCGCGCTCGGGAGCAAGGTGCTGCACCTGACCGAGGCCTTTCACGGGCGCACCGGATACACGATGTCGCTGACCAACACCGATCCCGTCAAAACAGATCGGTTTCCGAAGTTCGACTGGCCGCGCATCGACGCTCCGTACCTGAGGGACGGACGTGACGTCGTCGAGGCAGAGGACCGTGCACTCGAACAGGCGCGTGCGGCGTTCGCCGATCATCCCCGAGACATCGCGTGCTTCATTGCCGAGCCCATCCAGGGAGAGGGCGGCGATCACCACTTCCGGCCGGAGTTCTTCCAGGAGATCGCGGCGCTCTGCCGTGAGCACGATGCATTGCTGGTGGTGGACGAGGTACAGACCGGTGTGGGTATGACCGGCACCATGTGGGCGTACCAGCAGCTGGGGATCGAGCCCGACATCGTTGCATTCGGCAAGAAGGCGCAGGTGTGCGGGATCATGGCCGGAGGGCGTCTCGACGAGATCCCGGACAACGTGTTCGCAGTGTCGTCGCGGCTCAACTCGACGTGGGGCGGCAATCTGACCGACATGGTGCGTGCCCGCCGCATCTTCGAAGTGATCGAGCGCGATGGACTGGTCGACAACGCGCGAGCGACCGGCGCGCACCTGCTGTCCGCGCTGCGGCAGCTCGCGACGCGGCATCCGGTCGTCACCGAACCGCGAGGTCGCGGACTGATGTGCGCGATCACCCTGCCATCGCAAGAAGCTCGCGATGACGTTCTCGCCCGGCTCTACCGCGACGAGCAGGTCCTCATGATCGGTTCCGGGCAGCGCGGAATCCGTTTCCGGCCGCCGCTCACAGTGACCAGTGCCGAACTCGACGAGGCGGTTGCCGCGCTCGACAGGGTCCTGGCCGCCGCGGTCTGAGCTGCGGGGTGATCACGATGTGCTCGATTCGAGATGTCGCAATACAGCGAGCACCCGACGGTGGTCCTCTGGCTCCGGATGCAGACCCAGCTTGAGGAAGATCGAGCGGATGTGCGCCTCGACCGTGCGTTCCCCGAGGAACAGCGTTGCTCCGATTGCGCGATTGGATCGGCCCTGGGCCATGAGCGTGAGCACCTCGCGTTCCCGCGTCGACAGGTCGTCGACCGGCCGGGAGTCGGAATGCGGACGCGACACCATACGGCTCACCACACCCGGATCGATGGCCGACCCGCCGTCGGCGACACGATGGAGTGCGTCCACGAACTCGTCTATATCGCCGACGCGATCCTTGAGCAGATAGCCCACACCCGCGGCGCCGGTGGCCAGCAGGTCCATCACGTACTCGGATTCGACGTACTGCGACAGCAACAGCACTGCGGTCTCGGGATATTCGGACCGGATCGACCGTGCGGCGTCGATGCCCTCGACGGTATGGGTGGGCGGCATCCGGATATCGACGACGGCGATGTCGGGTCGTGTCCGTGCCACCGCGTCGAGCAGGGTGGCGGCATCGTCTGCTTCGCCGACCACGTCGAGACCCTCATCGTTGAGCAGGCTTCGGATCCCTTCCCGGAGAAGTACGGAGTCGTCGGCGAGTACGACGCGGAGTGGGCGACTCCGTCGGCGCCGGGGACCGGTGCGTGCAACAGATGTGATCGGTGAGACCGATACCTGGGTGGGTTCGAGCCGTGCGTCCGAGTGGTGGACCAGCGCGGCCCGGACAGCGTCGGAGAACTCACGACATGTGGAGTACCGGTCCTCCCGATTCTTCGCCAGTACCCGGGCGACGACGGCGTCGATGGCCGGGCCGATATCGGAGCGCAGTGCGCTCGGACGCGGGATCGGACTCTGGGCGTGTCCGTGCCACAACTGCGGGAGCGTCTCACCCGGGTACGGCGGCCGACCAGTGATCAGGTGATAGAACGTGCACCCGAGCGAATAGAGGTCGGCGCGAGCATCGAGTGCCACTGTCGTGTCGAACTGCTCCGGTGCGGCGTTCTGCAGGCTCGCGACGAACATCCCGGTACGCGTGAGACGTCCCGGTTCGTCGAGAGCCTTCGCAATCCCGAAATCCGTGAGCAGGATGCGCTCGCTTTCGCCGGGCCCGGCGGGTTCCACGATCAAGATGTTGGCCGGTTTCACATCGCGGTGGAGGACGCCGGCGCGGTGCGCGTAATCGAGAGCCTTCCCGGTTTCGGTCACGATATGCAAGGCTTGTTCCACCGGCGTGGTCCCGGCGACGATCAGATCGGCGGCGGTGGTTCCGGGCACGTACTGCATGGTGAACCACAGGCGATCGTCGATTCGTCCGCGGTCGTAGATCTGCACGATGTTCGGGTGCTCGAGACGAGCCACATGAGCGGCTTCGCGTTCGAACCGGGTGGCGACGTACTCGTCGGCGGTGAGGGCGGGATGGAGAAGTTTCAGCGCGACCGTACGGGGTAGGTGAGGATGCGCCGCCAGATAGACGGCACCCATACCGCCCATGCCGATCAGCTTCTCGATCCTGTATCCGGCAAACACCGAGCCGGGCTCGAGTCCGCCGCTCACCGTCATCGCCTGCACCTCCTGCCGATGACCCTCCCTCCATTGAACCGCTCGGAGCGGTAGTGCGGAAGTGCTGTTCGGTCAGGTGCCGGCGTCCGCGCGGAGCTGCAGGGCGACCGTCAGAGTCGTGCCGCTTCCAGTGGGGCTGTCGAGGGTCAGGCTGCCACCGAGGGCTTCGGCGCGATCTGCCAGACCATCCAATCCGCCACCGGGAACTCGCCTGGCACCGCCGGACCCGTTGTCGGCGATGGTCAGGTGCAGTGTGTCGCCGGCGCGGCATACCACGATCCGCACGAGGGTCGCGGACGAGTGTTTCGCGGCGTTGGTCACCGCCTCGGACGAGATGAGGTAGGCGGCAAGTTCGATATGGCTCGGCAACCGTGACTCGAGACGATCGTCGACGCGCACTGGAATCGGTGCTCGTTCCGCCAGGGAGTTCAATGCGACGGCCAGACCCCGCTCAGCCAGCACCGGTGGGTAGACACCACGCGCGAGGTCGCGTAGCTCGGTCAGGGCGGCGTTCAACTCGGCGGCACCGTCGGCGAGGAGGGCACGCATCTGCATGTCGTCGTCGGTTCGCTGCGCTCGACGCAGCAGCAGCGACGCCGCGACCAGTCGTTGCTGGGCGCCGTCGTGCAGGTTGCGTTCGAGGCGGCGTCGTTGCACATCGCCCGCTGCGACGATGCGTTCGCGAGATCGCCGCACCTCGGCGAGTTGCTCCTCGAGGGCTCGTTGGAGTCGATCGTGGTCGAGCGCAAGACTTGTCGCGGTTCGCACCGCGGCGAGCAATTCGGGTTGGGCTTCCAAAGTGGTGTCGTAGACAAGGGCCCCGACGGGTGTTCCCTCGTGTTCGAGAACGGTGAAGCCTCGCGTATGGGAGCGTCGGGGAAGGGGCTGGGCAATTCCGTCCGAATCGAGGTAGAGGCCGTCCTGGTAGGTCCACAGGGTGAGACTCGGATCGTGTACGGCACGACGAAGAGCATCGACGAAGCCGACGTCGATCGGAATGTCGCCGATCTCCACCATCGCGTCCGTGACTGCAGCACGGGTGAGCCGGTAACGGACGAGCCCGATCGCCACGGCCAGCGGAAAGAGCGCTGCACCGGGATAACGCAAATTCAGAATCCAGGTGTAGGTAGGGCCGGGAACCGCCGTGACGAGGATCGCGATGGTGAGAAGTCCGGCGATCGCGCATGCGACTCCGAACGGGGCGAACCCAGCTCGATACGCTGGTGAGCCCCGTTTGAGGCGTACCACCACCACGCCGACGAGGATCGTCGTGAGTAGGACGGCGCCCGCCCCGACGGTGAGTTGAATCGCATCGGCGAGTTCGGGGTCGTGGTGGATCAGCAGAAGGTTCGCCGAGGTGGATGGATACATCGATTCCACGGCGCGCGGATCGAAGTACAGCCACTCGGCCATCACGCCCAGGAGCGCCAATACCCACGCCGCGCCGACGAACCATCGTTCCCAGCGCTGATTCAATCGTCCGGTCGGAAAACCGATGACCGACTGGAGCAACAGGGGCAGGTACAGATTCGTCGCGATGATCCCGATCGTGAATGCGACCGGATTACCGGACCGGCGCAACCCACCCAGCAGCCACAGCGCACCGGCGACGACGAGCAGCATGCCTGTCAGGTCGCGTGGGCGAGATGTCCACGCGACCGCGCCTGCCACCAGGAATGCGACGCCAGCGCCGGCGAACAGTGCCATCTCGCTTGGGCCGAACACCGGAAGGTATGGGCCCTGCGCCGCGGCGAACGACTCGCGTGGGCCGAGAAGCAGACTCCGCGCCGGATCGTGTCGCGCGGCGTCGGACCAGTCGACGGCTGCCACCACCACCGCAACCAGCGCAAGGCTGTACGCGGTCAGCAGTAGAAATGCGCGGCGACCCATCGAGCCTCCTCGTCGAACCGTTCCAGTCTCCTCCTCGGTCGGCTGCGGCTCCACCGTGGAGGCACGGAGACGCAGGCCGTACCCGCGCGGGGAGAAAGTAAGGGGTCTGCACGGATTCGCAGTGGCGCTCGTCGGCGGAAAGTTGTTGTCGTAACCCGGATCCACCGGCTACAGGACGCGGTAGCGAAAGCACCGCACGACCAAGGAGTGAGAAATGTTGGTGATCATTGTAAACGCGATCAACGCCCTGTTGGCACTGCTCAGTGATGCGACGATCAAGCACGACGTCCAGACGCTCGAGCGGTAGTGAGGGGAGACCTGTGGCACTCTCAGCCTCCGGTCCCGGTGGGCTACCCGAGCTCTCCGGGCGGTGGATCTCCACCGCCCGGGGACGGCGACGCGCTCGGATCTCAGCACGTAGCCGGCACCCGGTTGCGTGGATGCGATCAGTCACTACCCGCAGACGCGGAATCCCAGCGCAGACACCGGTCAGCACCGACGACATTCTCGTCCGTCTGGGTGAATTGCCGCTCAGTGTGTGGACCTACGGGTTCGACCACCACTCGGTCCGTCATCTCGGTCCCATGGCCCAGGATTTCGCTGCCGCCTTCGGGCTCGGGTTCTCGGAGCGACGAATCGGTGTCGTCGACGCCAACGGTGTCTGCATGGCGGCGATTCAAGCTCTCTATCGCAGGGTCGTGATTCTCGAGAAGGAGCTCGACGATATCGACCATTAGCCGGGACGTTCGCTCCCGCGACCTCCCTCGCTTCCCGCGCGTGCAATTGCTGCTGCGGGAAGCGATCGTGCTCGCGGGAAGCCCGGACCAGGTTCCGGGACGGTGTGCTGCCGAATCACACCACCATGCGTAACTTGTGTGGCATGACCGATGCCGTGGACAACACCGCCGAAGTTGCGCAGGCCTTCGCAATTCCCTCGCTCGTCAACCTCCGAGACATCGGTGGCCGAGCCAGCTCGTTCGGTGGTGTAGTCCGCACCGGTGTGGTCTTTCGCTCGACAGCGCTGGCCGACATCACCGACACCGATATCGATGTGCTCGCTTCGCTTCGGATTTCGGCCGTGTACGACCTTCGGACGGCAGCGGAACGCGAACGGCGTCCGGATCGACTGCCGGAAGGAACGAAACTTGTGGGTCTCGATGTGCTCGCCGATCGTCCGACGGGCTCGGTCGCGGGATCCCTCGGCGATGTGGTCGCCGACCCGGTTGCCGCCGCGACGCACCTGGGGGACGGGCGTGCCGAGCAGCATCTGCTCGCCACCTACCGAGAGCTCATCACGTTGCCGAGTGCGGCGGCCTCGTACCGCGAGCTCTACACGGGTATCGCTCACGAGGATGGTCCGGCGCTCATCCACTGCACCGCAGGTAAGGACAGGACGGGTTGGGCCGCTGCGGCACTGCTCATGTTCGCAGGCGCGACCGAGCAGGATGTCTTCGACGACTACATGTTGACGAACGAGATGTTGCTACCGAAATTCGAGGAGATGTTCACTCGCTTCGAAGCGGCCGGTGGAGACCGTGCTCTGTTCCTCCCCCTGCTCGGGGTCCAGCGCACCTACCTCGAGGGTGCCGTCGACGAGGCGCTGCGTCGCTACGGCACGATCGACGAGTACTTCGCGTCGGGACTCGGGCTCGACGACGACACCCTGCAGGCATTGCGTACCCGGATGGTCGACACCGAGAACGCCCCACCCGGTGAATCAGGCAGGTAGCCTACTGCGTCCGACGGGTACTACTGCCTCCGACCGGTACGAACTCGCCGACCGACAGCGGCGGCGATCGCCAGACCGATCGCGATGCCCACGAGATCGGCGCACCAGTCCCAGATCGAACCGGACCGCCGCACCGCGATCGTGGCCTGCAGGACTTCGGTGACGATGCCGTAGATCGCGAGCCAGGCCGCGGTGACGACCGGCGAAAGGCGTGCGTGTCGGGAGCAGTACGCCAGCACTGCGAACATCACTGCGTGCGTGACCTTGTCGGTATGGGGAGGTCCGCTGGGAACCGTGCCGCCGGGCGTCAGCAACATGACGGTGATGGTGATCGTGGCGAGCGCCAACGGGGCGACGCGGTACCAGACGCCGAGACGCGAGGAAAAGTTGCGGTACCGGGACGAATCAGGCACAGGTCAGGTCGGTGAACTCGGACAGGTCGAGGCAGCCATCGCCGGAATGTCCGCCCAGCACATTCAACGCGTCGGCCCGGTCGGCGTCGCCGATTCGGATGTCGGGGGAGTCCATCATCAGAGAGTAGATCACCGTGCTGGAGACCGGAGCATCGCGCCGCGTGCTCACTTCCGTCGCGAAACTCTTCCCGTTGGACGGGAAATCCGCGCGCGTATCGGATTCGCGCGGGTGATGATCCGCATCACACCCGTTGGCGGTGGAATTCCGATCCTGTAGCGAAGTGAGGGCGCACGTGAGTGGTGAAGTATTCGACGAAATATTCGACGTTGTGGTGGTGGGGTCGGGAGCTGCGGGCTCGGCCGCAGCCCTCGAAGCGAAGCAGGGTGGAGCCGATGTGCTCGTGGTCGAGAAGTGCGATGAGGGCAGCGCAGGCGGGAACACCCGCGTATCCGGCGGAGGATGGTGGGTCAATCGTGACCCGGAGCGGGCGCGGGTCTTCCTCCGCGCGCTCAACGGCCCGTTCCCCGTCGCCGACGATGTCGTCGACGCCTGGGCGACCGAAACAGCCGAAATCTCGACGTGGTTGAAGAAACTCGGCGCCGACGTCGCGATGAGCGGTCAGTACCACACCGATCCCGAGTACCTGTCCGTCGAGGGAAGCGACTCGTATGCGGGCATGGACACCATCGAAGGCCGGATGGGCAATGGTCTGCTCCAGGACTTCCTGGTTTCGGCATTGGCCGAACGCGGCATCGAGACCCGATTCGACACACCGGCAACGCGACTGATCGTCGACGGCGACGGGGTCGCCGGTGTCGAAGTGCACAGCGCGAGCGGTCCGCGACGTATCAGGGCACGTGGCGGTGTCGTCCTCGCGACCGGCGGCTTCCAGGCCGACGCATCGATGGTGCGGGACTATCTGCGCGTGGAGGATCACGTGTTGTGGGGGTCACCCGCCTCGACCGGCGATGGCCACCGGATGGCGCAAGCGGTGGGTGCCGATCTCTGGCACATGGGAAACATGATGAGCATCACCGGGGTTCGCGACGCGGACGGCGCCGGCCACTACCTCGCACTGTGGAATGCGCACAACTATCTGTGGGTGGGCGACGACGGTCGGCGCTTCCTGGACGAGACCGCAGATCCGTGTCATGGACATACCCTCCGGGAAGGAGCGTACGAACTCTTCCCGCTTCGACCGTTCCACCTGATCTTCGACGAGCAGATGCGTACTGCCGGCCCGTTGAGCCCGACACCCGACACCCTGCCGGTGGGATGGAACCTTCTCATGAACGGCTCGCGCTGGAGCGCCGACAACAGCGAGGAGATCGAGAAGGGCCTGATCGTGCGCGCGGAGTCGATTGCCGAGCTGGCCGCGAAGATCGGGCTGGACGCGACCACACTCGAGCACACCGTCGAGCACTACAACGCCGCATGCACCCACGGGCGCGACGACCACTTCGCTCGTGATCCGGAAAGGCTCGGACCGGTCGTGCAGGGCCCGTTCTATGCGTTGAGGGTCACCCCGCTGCTGGGGTGGACCAACGGTGGGCCACGACGAGACGGGCGTGCGCGCGTACTCGACACCCGAGGGGACATCGTCGAGGGGCTCTACGCTGCGGGCGAGCTCAGCTCCACCTACAGCTGGCGCAAGGACGGCGGGTTCCACATCAGTGACGCCCTTGCGTTCGGCCGCGTTGCGGGACGAGACGCCGCAACGAGGGCCTGACGGTCATCCGGCTCCGGGATCCCGTATCAGTCGCAACCCGCGTCTGACGACAACCGCCAGGACCACCAATCCGAGGAGAATCGCAATCGGATGGCGGACCGCCACCATGATGACCAGCGCCGCGAGCGCGAACGGAACCAGCGTCAGCAGGTCGGCCACGACGTGTCCAGATGCGGGTTCGTGCAGGAACGACGGCGCCGTCGGTAGATCGGAGAACAGCGGAACCACATCGGCCCGAGTGACGGCCTGTGTCGCGAGCGCGACTCGATCGTCGAATTCGACGACAGACAGGCGACCGGCCGAAAAGTGTTCACCGAGCAGCGCGATAGCCTCTTCGCGCTCCGCGGTGCCGATTCGGACTTCGGGCAGTTCGGCCATATGCCCAGAGTAATGGGAGTCGGCGCGGCGGTGTGCGTGCGGTCTGGCTCACACTTCGCGCACGGTCAGCCCGAGCCCTCCCGTGGCGAATCTCGTGACTGCGGAGCGGGCAGCGTCCAGCGCGTCGGTGTGGCCGTCGATCGCGGTCCCGCTCAGCGCACCGTCGGGCCGCAGCGTGATGGTGGCCTGCACGTCGGCGGTCGTCGACTCGCACACCGACCAGCTGTACGCGCTGTCGTCGGTCCACGCGTCGAGCTCACGTGCGAGGAGGTACCAGTTGCCGGCGTTGATCTCGACAGGGTCCATCAAATGCCTTCCGAACTGCGTAGCTGTGGTGGCAAAGTTGTGGTGCGAAAAGCGAGGGTGCCCGACCCCTGGGGATCGGGCACCGTCGACTTCGTTCAGTGTGAGCGCTCAGTGCACCATCACTTCAGTTCGGTGAGGACCGTTCCCTGAGTGATGGCGGCGCCCGGCTCGACCGCCAGACCGGTCACGACACCGGCCTTGTGCGCGGTGACCGGATTCTCCATCTTCATGGCTTCGAGCACCGCGATGAGGTCGCCCTCGGCGACTTCCTGGCCCTCGGTGACCGCGACCTTGACGACGGTACCCTGCATCGGAGCCGTCACAGCATCGCCCGATGCCTTGCCGCCGCCGGCACCGCCGCGCTTACGTGCCTTCGGCTTCTTGCGGATCGTGCCTGCCGCACCGCCGCCGTTGCCGCTGAGCGAGAACTGGCCGGGCAGCGACACCTCGACGCGGCGACCGCCGACCTCGACCACGACGTTCTGACGCGGCAGGGTCTCGTCCTCGTCGTCGGCTGCACCGCCGCCGGTGAACGGCTCGATGGTGTTGTCCCACTCGTTCTCGATCCACTTGGTGTAGACGTCGAACTTCTCGGCACCGTTGTCGTCGACGCTGCCGTGGAACGCCGGGTTCTCGACGATGTGGCGGTGGAACGGGATGACCGTGGCGAGGCCGTCGACCTCGAACTCGGCGAGGGCGCGTGCGGCCCGCTGCAGCGCCTGCTCGCGGTTCTCGCCGGTGACGATCAGCTTGGCGAGCATCGAGTCGAACTGACCGCCGATGACATCACCCTGGACGACACCCGAGTCGACGCGCACGCCGGGGCCTGTCGGCTCCTTGTAGACGGTGATCGGACCGGGAGCAGGCATGAAGCCCCGGCCGGCGTCTTCGCCGTTGATACGGAACTCGAAGGAGTGCCCACGCGGTGCCGGGTCCTCGGTGAGCTCGAGCTTCTCGCCGTTGGCGATGCGGAACTGCTGACGAACGAGGTCGATGCCGGCGGTCTCCTCGGTGACCGGGTGCTCGACCTGCAGGCGGGTGTTGACCTCGAGGAACGAGACGGTGTCGCCCTGCACCAGGTACTCGACGGTGCCTGCGCCGTAGTAGCCGGCTTCCTTGCAGATGGCTTTGGCGGACGCGTGGATGCGCCCGCGCTGCTCGTCCGTCAGGAAGGGCGCGGGGGCCTCTTCGACGAGTTTCTGGAAGCGACGCTGCAGCGAGCAGTCGCGCGTGCCGGCCACGATGACATTGCCGTGGTGGTCGGCGATGACCTGGGCCTCGACGTGGCGGGCTTTGTCGAGGTACTGCTCGACGAAGCACTCGCCGCGACCGAAGGCGGCGATGGCCTCACGGGTGGCGGACTCGAACAGTTCGGGGATCTCCTCGATGGTCTGCGCGACCTTCATGCCGCGACCGCCACCGCCGAAGGCGGCCTTGATCGCGACGGGTACGCCGTACTGCTTGGCGAACTCGACGACCTCGTCCGCGTTCTTGACCGGGTCTTTGGTGCCGGCGGCCATCGGGGCCTTGGCGCGCTCGGCGATGTGTCGCGCGGTGACCTTGTCGCCCAGGTCGCGGATGGACTGCGGCGAGGGGCCGATCCAGATCAGACCTGCGTCGAGCACTGCCTGCGCGAAGTCGGCATTCTCCGAGAGGAAGCCGTAGCCGGGGTGGATCGCGTCGGCGCCGGACTTGGCCGCGGCGTCGAGAATCTTGTCGAACACCAGGTAGGACTCGGCCGAGGTCTGGCCACCGAGGGCGAACGCCTCGTCTGCGAGCTTCACGAACTGTGCGTCTGCGTCGGGTTCGGCGTAGACCGCGACACTTCCGTAGCCTGCATCCTTGGCGGCTCGGATGACCCGCACAGCGATCTCGCCGCGGTTCGCGACGAGCACCTTCGAGATCTGCGCGCTGGCATGACTGGGCACGGAGCCTCCTGTTGATCGATCGTTAGGTTATTTCCGTCGTCGGCAGTCTAAGCGCCAATCGGATAGACGATGTAACCGGATGGCCTCTACACAGTACGGCGCATACTCGAACGCACAATGCTACTGACCAGTAGCCGGAAATGCTTCGTTCTCCAGGTCGGGTGCCCACGGTCCGGACGTGTTGAGCCGGTCCATCAACAGGCGTACTCGTTCCAGGAGGTGGGGAACATTCGTGGTCGCCTCGGAGTTGTCGGGGAATCTGGCGGAGACGTTGATGCCCTCGGGTGTCCGGTTGATCCAGATGTAGACGTCGTGGGTGTAGCTGCGGCTGCGCAGTGCACGGGCATTCGTTTCCGGCCACTGCGCCGCCATGGGTACGAACCGGACGTCCATGTAGGACACGAGGAACTGCGGGCGGATGGGTACGCCGAGCAGTTCGCCGACCCTGTCGAACGGAATGCGCGCACTCGCGCGGGTGCGTCGTAGTTCCTGCGCCGCACGGTTCGCGAGGATGACGAAACCGGGGTTGCCCAAGAGGTCGAGGTCGATCGGCCGGAGCCCCACGAACCATCCCAGGGACCCGGCCCACATCGGTCCGGTCCGGGTATGAGAAGGAACGACAGTGCGGAAGTGATCGGCGCCGGCGAGGTCCGACGCGGCCTGACCGAAACACGCCAGCACCCCCGAGAAGAACCCGGCGTCGGCATCGCGACACCGTTCCGCGAATCGGGTCGCGTCGTAGCCGTCGAACCAGCGCTCGGACAGACGCTTCTGAGGCGAGGTCTTGGTGGTGCGGCGACCGATCGGAAGCGGGAACTTCGGCATTTCGCCTCCGCTCTCCCGCAGCGTCGTGCGCCAGATCCGCACGGCCTCGTGATCGACGTCGAGGTCGCTGGCATCGGCGCGCTCGGAGGCCCCGAAATCGATGTAGCTGCCGACGGGGAACAGATCTGCCGGGCGGCCGGTCCGCTCTTCCTCGTACAGTGCTGTGATCTCATGCGCGACCAGCACGATGGAATAGCCGTCGATGATCGAGTGATCCGAGCCGAAGAACACCGTGAAGGCGTCCGACCCTTCCGCCGCACCCGACTGCACGTCCGGGGCGGCGGGCTCGGGGGCCAGCGTCGCGAAGACGTACGCGGGCCACAATTCTGGCGTCGTGTAGTCGTCGAACAACGCGTGGAGTTGCGTGCGGATCATGGTGGCGTCGGCCGGATCGTGCTGGATATGCCGCACCGCGACCCTGCCGGGTGGGGCCGTCCTGCGGATCAGAGCGCCGCCCGGATCGTCGCCGACGGCGAATGTCGCCTGACTACGAAGGGGTTCGTGCCGGTCGATCCATCGTTGCAGGGCGCGACCGAAGACATCGATGTCGAGCGGTCCGGCGATCTCGAATGCTGTGCCGAGCCACGCTTCCCTCCCCGGGGCGGCCCGCGTGCCCGCGGTTCGGCGCAGGTGTGCCTCGTGGATGTACGACGCCGGGCGCGGGTCCCGGCGCCATGCGTCCTCCTCGGCGCACGGCAACCATTCGATCAACGTTCCCGCCGGGATCGAATAGTCGGCAAGCTCCGTGAACTCCATTGCCCGTCAGGCTCGCAGATGCCGTTTGATGCGCGCGAGCATCGCGCTCATGCCGCGCAGCCGCAGGGGACTGACGGCACTGGCAAGACCGAGATCCGAGTAGAAATCATCGGGAACGTCGAGGATCTCCTGCGCGCTGAGACCGTCGAGCCCCTGGTGGAGGATCGACGCGAAGCCCCGCGTGGTGGGTGCCTCGGCGGGCGCACTGAAATGCAGCTTCACGTGCGCCCGGTCGGTGGCATCGACGGAAAGGAACAGGGGCGATTGACATTCGGGCACGGGCTCCATCGCTGCTTCCTCGAGTTCGGCCGGCAGCGGAGGCAGTTCGCGACTGAACTCGAGAAGCAGCTGGAGTTTGTCCTGGCCCTCGACGGCGGCGAAGTCGTCGACGATCTCGGCGAGGGGTGCGGGAATGCTCATGACGCGGGAACGGTTCCCGGCTCCTCGCCCTTGGCGATCGGGACGCGGACGGCGTTGCCCCACTCTGTCCATGAGCCGTCGTAGTTCCGCACGTTCGGGTAGCCGAGCAGGTGGGTCAGCACGAACCAGGTGTGACTCGACCGCTCACCGATGCGGCAGTATGCGACGACGTCGTCATCCTTGCTGATGCCCGCGTAGATCTCCTCGAGCTCGGCGCGCGAACGGAAGCGGCCGTCCGGTGCTGCGGCCTTCGCCCACGGGATCGACACTGCGGTGGGGATGTGACCGCCGCGGAGTGCGCCTTCCTCCGGGTAGTCGGGCATGTGCGTGCGTTCGCCGGTGTACTCCTGCGGCGACCGCACATCCACCAGCGGGCACTTCCCCAGGTGATCGAGCACGTCGTCCTTGAAAGCCCGGATGGGGGAGTCGTTGCGCTCGACGGCAGGGTAGCCGCTCGTGGTGGTGACGGGGATATCGAGGGTGGTGTCGCGGTTCTCGGAGATCCACGCGTCGCGACCGCCGTCGAGGAGGCGGACGTCCTCGTGGCCGAACAGCGTGAACACCCACAGTGCGTAGGCAGCCCACCAGTTGGACTTGTCGCCGTAGATCACGACCGTGTCGGTGCGCCGAATTCCTTTGCGGTCCATGAGCGCGGCGAACGCGGCGCCGTCGATGTAGTCGCGGGTGACGGGATCGTTGAGGTCGAGGTGCCAGTCGATCTTCACTGCGCCGGGGATGTGCCCGACGTCGTAGAGGAGCACATCCTCGTCGGATTCGACGACTTTGACCTCGGGGTGGCCCAGGTGAGCGGACAGCCACTCGGAGGACACCAGACGGCCGGGGTCTGCGTAGGCAGCGAAGGAAGTGGTGGGGTCGGGCGCGACGGGCACAGGGGCTCCTGAGGCAGTGGTGGCAGGTGCGTCGTCGATTCTAGGCGGTAGGTTCGACAGGCGTGATCTCCCGTGGTGCTCCGGCCGGTGACCTGTGCGGTCGAACCGACATCGACCTCCTGGTGCGCACGTTCTACGAACGTGCTCTCGCCGATCCGATCCTTGCGCCGGTGTTCGAGGTGCTCGCGATCACCGGCCTCGACGAACACCTGATCGTCGTCGGCAGCTTCTGGGAGCAGATTCTGTTCCGTACCACCCGGTACGACGGCAGTTTCCTGCCGGTGCACCACGCGCTGCACCGGCATCATGGGCTGTCGCCGGCGCGGTTCGAGCGGTGGCTCGAGCTGTGGACGGCCAACATCGACGCGCACTTCACCGGGGTGAATGCCGAGCGGGCCAAGCGCAAGGCGGAGGCGATGGCGTTGTCGCTGGAACGGTCCTTACCGGCTCTGTGACATCCGGCCGTCAATTGCCTGCGAAGATCCTCTGCCACACAGTCGGATCCGTTCGAGGACCGCTCGGAGTTCCGGCACCGTACCGCTCGATCTCCGCCGCAATGTCGAGGGGCCTGGTCGGCGGCATGCCCGGTACCAGTTCCTCCTCGATTCGGTCATCGGGGACGAGCCAGCACACCTCGAACTCGATACCGTCGGGATCCTGTCCGTACAGAGCCTTCGTGGATCCGTGATTGCTTGCACCGGTGAGCGCACCCGCGTGCCGCAACCGCTCGGCCATCCGCGCAAGATCTGCGAGAGTCTCGGTCTCCCAGGCCAGATGATAGAGGCCGATGTCGCCCGGTCGACGTTCTCCAGGCCCGTTCTGGCTCTGGAACAAGCCCAGGTCGTGATCGTTCGCCGAGTTCTCGGCCTGCAGGAAGGCCGCACCGGGGAACCCTCCCGGAAGGGGCCGAAAGCCGAGAATGTCCCGGTAGAAGGCAAGGCTGCGTTCGAGATCGGAGACGAACAGCACGGCGTGGTTGAGTCGGCGGATCATGGGTTCCTACTTCCCGAAGTGGATGTCGACACCGATCGCAGGAGGCGTTCGAAGCTCCTTCGGACGCTGCGCGGTCACTCGGTTGCCGGCGGATTCGAGGACCAGAGGTCGGCGACGGAGACCCCGACCTCGGTGAGGAGTCGCCGGACGAGCGGCAGACCGATCCCGATCACGGACGACGGATCGCCCTCGATGCCGTCGACGAACCAGCCGCCGAGGCCGTCGAGCGTGAAGGCTCCGGCGACCTGCAGCGCCTCACCGGTCGCGAGGTACGCCTCGAGATCGGTGTCGGACGGCGTGCCGAAGCGCACCGTCGTGCCGGAATGGTCGTGGGCCTGCGCCACGACCTGCCCGCGGCGGGCGCGTAGCACGCTGTGCCCGGTGAGCAACTCCGCGCTGTGCCCGGACATGTGCTTCCAGCGCGCTCGGGCTACCTCGACAGTGCCCGGTTTGCCTTGGAGTTTCCCGTCGAACAACAGCATCGAATCGCAGCCGATCACGACGAGATCGTCGTGTCCCCCGGGGGCGGGATCGTCTGCAGTGAGCGTGCGCAGGACGTCGGCGGCCTTGGCGCGGGCCAAGGTGGTGACCACGACGTCGGGTGCCGCATCGGGTCCGAGCTCGGCGATGACCGCGTCCTCGTCGACTTCCGATACCTGGACGAGTGGCTCGACCCCGGCACCGCGCAGCACGGACAAGCGTGCCGGCGACGCCGAGGCGAGAACAAACCGGGGCATCGATCAGCCGCGGATGGGGTACGAGTACGGCGAGAACGGAGCCCACTGGCGGTGCATCCGGGTGGGATCACCCCATGTTTCCGGTGGCTTGCCGTCGCCCTCGGGTGCGCCACCCGCAGCGGCGGCTGCGAGCACCGTGACCAACGCGGCGACATCTGCATCGGTCGGATTGCCCTTCACGATCCGGATGGCGGGTGCCTCGGACGTCGCTTCCGGCTCTGCGTCTGCGGTCACCGACGTATCGGCGCCCTCGAAGGCGCCGGCGGTCACGGCGGTCAGCTCTGCATCAGTGATGATCGTTTCCTCGGTCAGCGCGGTCACAGCGGAATGTTCCCATGCTTCTTCGGCGGGAGCGAGACCATCTTGCGTTCGAGCAGTCGCAGCGCGGACACGATCTGGCCGCGGGTGTGCGACGGCGGGATGACAGCATCGACGTAGCCGCGCTCTGCTGCGACGTACGGGTTCACGAGGGTGTCCTCGTATTCGTTCTGGAGCTCGAGGCGAAGTGCGTCGACGTCCTGACCGTTCGCAGCGGCCTCCTTGAGCTTGCCGCGGTAGACGAACCCGACAGCACCCGACGCACCCATGACGGCGATCTGTGCGGTCGGCCACGCGAGGTTGACGTCGGCGCCCATGTGCTTCGAGCCCATCACGTCGTACGCGCCGCCGTAGGCCTTGCGGGTGATGACGGTGATCTTGCCGACAGTTGCCTCACCGTAGGCGTAGAGGAGTTTGGCGCCGCGGCGGATGATGCCGTTGTACTCCTGCTCGGTGCCGGGCAGGAAGCCCGGAACGTCGACCAGCGTCACGATCGGAACGTTGAACGCGTCGCAGGTGCGCACGAAGCGTGCGGCCTTCTCGGAGGCGTCGATGTCGAGGCAGCCCGCGAACTGCGTCGGCTGGTTGGCAACGATGCCGACGCTGCGGCCGTCGACGCGCCCGAAGCCCACGATGACGTTCTGGGCCCGCTCGGCCTGAACCTCGAGGAACTCGTCGTCGTCGAGCAGGCGACGGATGACCTCGTGCATGTCGTACGGCTGGTTCGCCGAATCCGGGATGATCGTGTCGAGTTCGAGATCCTCCTCGGTGAGCGAGTCTTCGATGGAGCCGGCGATCGGATCTGTCGGGACCGTGCGCGGTGCCGCGGCCTGGTTGTTCGACGGGAGGTAGGACAGCAGATCCTTGACGTAGTCGAGGGCGTCCTGCTCGTCGTTGCCGACGTAGTGGGCGACACCCGATTTGACCATGTGGGTGTGGGCGCCTCCGAGGTCTTCCATGGTGACGTCTTCGCCGGTGACGGTCTTGATGACATCGGGGCCGGTGACGAACATCTGGCTGGTCTGGTCGACCATCACCACGAAGTCGGTCAGGGCGGGGGAGTAGACGTGCCCACCGGCGGCGGGGCCCATGATCAGCGAGATCTGGGGGATCACGCCGGAGGCCTGCACGTTGCGGTGGAAGATCTCGCCGTAGAGGCCGAGCGAGACGACGCCTTCCTGGATACGGGCGCCGGCCCCTTCGTTGATGCCGATCAGCGGCCGGCCGGTGCGTAGCGCAAGGTCCATGACCTTGACGATCTTCTCGCCGTAGACCTCACCGAGGCTGCCGCCGAAGACGGTCGCGTCCTGGGAGAACACGCAGACGTCGCGTCCGTCGACGGTGCCGTAGCCGGTGACGACGCCATCACCGACAGGACGGTTGTCGGCGAGGCCGAAGTTGGTGCTGCGGTGGCGGGCGAGCGCATCGATTTCGACGAACGAGCCTTCGTCGAGGAGCGCGGTGATGCGCTCGCGGGCGGTCATCTTGCCTTTGGCGTGGACCTTCTCGATGGCTGCTTCACCGACCGGAGCCTGGGACTTGGCCTGGCGTTCGCGCAGGTCTGCCAGCTTCCCGGCGGTGGTATGGATATCGGGCGTACTCGCCGCCTCGGGCGCGGACGGCTCCTGGACAGTGGTCATGGGCAGTCAGCTTAGCGATCGTCAATCTGCACCGCCGCACGGAGGTCCGTGTGCGTTGAATGATTGAACTGAAGCTACCGGCGAGTACCGGTTTTCGCCCACTTTAGGGTGGATCCATGCCGCGTAACCCCGAAGTGCGAAATGATCCCGCTCTGCGAGCGCCGCTCGATGTGTCGCGTTTGCGGAAAGTGCTGGTCGACGGTGTCGGGGGCAGTGCCGGTGTCCACGAAGCCGGGTTCTACGAACGACTCGATGTCATCGACGAGACGGGTTCCACGAACGCCGACCTGCTCGCCGAAGCGACATCCGGCGACCGTCGGGTCCTGCTCGCCGAGTACCAGAACGGGGGTCGCGGACGGCACTCGCGCGCATGGAACGGAATTCCCGGGGCTCAGGTGATCGTGTCGGTACTGCTGAAACTTCCGGGTGTCGCCCTACCCGATCTCGGTTGGCTTCCGCTGCTCACCGGCATCGCGACGGTCGACGCCGTCCGCGAGGTCACCGGCGTCCCAGCCGAGCTCAAGTGGCCCAACGACGTCCTCGTCGACGGCCGTAAGCTCGCGGGCATCCTCGTCGAGGTCGCGTCGACGGCCCCGGTGCCCACGGTCGTCGTGGGTGTCGGGCTCAATGTCACGCTCACCGAGGACGAACTGCCGGTGCCCACGGCGACGTCGCTGCTGCTCGCCGGTGCCCGCGAGCTCGACCGCACGAGGCTCGCGGAGGCTCTGCTCGCCTCGTTCGGTGAGCGCATCCGGCAGTGGGAGCGGCAAGGCTGGGATCCCACGGCCGCGGCCGACGCGTACCGGGATCGGTGCAGCACCATCGGCCGGCGGGTGCGCGCGATCCTGCCCGGCGACACGGAGCTGCACGGGGTTGCCGTCGACATCGACGAGCAGGGGCGCATCGTCATCGCGCCGGACGGCGAGGGGGAGCCCGTCGCGATCGCTGCAGGCGACATCACGCACCTGCGGCCGCTGTAGGCAGGTGTGTCATCGTGGTGCGCATGGGATACCCGGAGGACGCGCTCGCGCCGGATGAGAACCTGTTGCTCCACCGGCATCCGCACGCGAAGATGCTGATCGTTCCGGTCATCGTCTTCCTGCTCGCCACGGCTGTCGCCGGGTACCTCGTAGGACTCGCACAGACCCGCCTCGACGGTGGCGCATCCACCGTCCTCCTGATCGCGGTCGTGGTGTTGTGGGTGATTCTCGTGGGGTGGCGGTGTCTCGTCCCGCTGGTTCGGTGGCTGACCACGCACTTCATCGTCACCGACCGGCGGGTACTCGTGCGCCAGGGCGTGATCACCCATTCCGGCATCGACATCCCGATGGGACGGATCAGCAATGTGCAGTTCCGGCACGGACTCGTCGACCGGATGCTCCGCACAGGCACACTCGTCGTGGTCTCTGCCGCCGACGACCCACTCGAGTTCGACAACATTCCCGACGTCCAGAAGGTCCACACATTGCTGTACCGGACGGCGTTCGACGTGCAGGACGGTTCGCCCGTCGACCGCTCCGCCGCGCGAGCCCCCGACGAGGAAAGGCATCGCAAGGCGTGGTGATCGGCGTGATGATCCGGCTTCCCCGGTCGGTCCGTAGGCTGAGCGCGTGACTGCCGTTCTGCTAGCGGAAGACGATGAAGCCATTGCGGCGCCCCTGTCTCGTGCCCTCGGGCGGGAGGGCTACGAGGTGACCATCGAGGCCACCGGGCCCAGAGCGCTCGAACAGGCGCTCTCCGGCAACTACGAGCTGTTGATCCTCGACCTCGGGCTACCGGGTATGGACGGACTCGAAGTGTGCCGTCAGATCCGGGCCAACCGTTCCGAGCTGGCCGTGCTGATGCTCACCGCCCGCACCGACGAGGTGGACTTCGTGGTGGGTCTCGACGCCGGCGCCGACGACTATGTCGGCAAACCGTTCCGGCTCGCCGAACTGATGGCGCGGGTACGCGCACTGCTGCGCCGCCGCGGTGGCGGTGATGCGGACGAAGTCGTCGAGGTCTCGGGTATCCGCCTCGAACGCGCGGCCCGACGAGTGCTCGTGGACGGCTCCGAGATCACCCTCGCCAACAAGGAATACGAACTCCTGCGTGTCCTGCTCGAACACGCCGGTCAGGTCGTCTCACGCGACGCGATCCTCGCCGAGGTGTGGGGCGACGCCGACCTTCGTGGTTCGAAGACACTCGACATGCACATGTCGTGGTTACGCCGGAAGATCGGCGACGAGGGACCCGCGGGGGAACGGCGCATCGCGACGGTGCGCGGTGTCGGTTTCCGGCTGAACACCGACTAGTAGGGGGCCGCGGCGATGCGCAGGCGGATCCTCAATGCCGTCCTGGCTGCGGTGCTGCTCGTCGCCCTTCTGCTCGGGCTCCCGCTGGCCTTCACCGCCTACCTGTTCGTGGAGGACACCACCCGCCGAGACCTTCGGGATCGGCTCGAGCGGATGTCCGACGAGATCATCGCGCAGGAGGGCACCGACGGTCTCGTGGTCGGCGGACTCGATACCACCTCGTTGCGGCTGCTCGTGCCCGACGGAGGGCGGGTGGTCGTCGTGTATCCCACTCCCGAGAACGAGGCGGCCCGCCTCGACATCGGCGACCTCGCCCCGGCGAACCCCCTCGTCGAATCCCTGTCGATGGGTACCTCGGGGTCACTGCGCGTCGAAGCGCCGTCCGAAAGCATGCGCATGCTGCAACGGCAGGTGCTCGCCGCAGTCGGGTTCCTCGTGCTGCTGTCCGTTGCAGTGGGTGCACTGGTCGCTGTCACCACCGCCCGACGGCTCGCCTTCCCACTGCGAGACGTCGCGGCGCGCGCCGCCCGCCTCGCCGAGGGTGACTTCAAGTCGGTGCCCCAGCGTCATTCCATCGTCGAGCTCGACCGGGTTTCGGATGTGCTCGACTCGGCCGCAGTGGAGATCTCGGGCCGGCTGCAGCGTGAGCACGCGCTGGTCGGTGACGTCTCCCACCAGCTCCGCTCTCGCATGACGGCGATCCGGCTGCGGCTCGACGAACTGTCCACACACGAGGACCCGTCGGTGGTCGAGGAAGCAGAGGCAGCAATGGCCCAGGTCGATCGCCTCACCGCAGCTGTCGACGGGCTGGTGCGCCAGTCGCGGAACAGTGGCGCCGAACTGCGTACCGAGGTGTCGGTGGTGGGGGAACTGGCCGGAGTGGTCGAAGACTGGCGAGGTCCGTACGAGGAGGCCGGCCGCGAACTGCTGCTTCGAGGTGACCCGACTCTGCGGTCGTCCGTGACTGCCTCGAGGCTTCGCGAAGCAGTGGCGGTCCTGGTCGACAACGCGCTTGCCCACGGTGGAGGAACGTGCACGGTCGCCGTTCGGCAGGTTGCGATGCGGGGGGATTCTGTGACGCGGGGAGACACGACGGTGTGTGTCGAAGTCAGTGACGAAGGGGTCGGCGTCAGCGACGACCTCGTACCGCACATCTTCGAACGAGGATTCTCCGGTCGAGGATCCACCGGTGTCGGCCTCGCTCTCGCTCGCGCACTCGCCGAAGCGGATGGTGGGCGCCTCGAACTGCAGCGGCGCAGACCCGCGTTGTTCGCGATGTTCCTCGGCGCGGCGCGCGATTGGACATCGGTGCGCGTGGGCGGAGTCCGGGAACCGAGGTGAGTGAGTGCGATCAGGTCCGGTCGAGGTCCGGCCTGTCCAGTCCGCCCACGGTGTGCACATCCGGTTCGGTCTCCTCGGGGAACACGAACCGCTTGAAACAGTAGAACCGGAAGAACATCTGCAGCAGATTTCCGATGATGTACGCGCTGACGAAGTCGGCGATGTTCTCCACGGTGAGACTGACTTCGGGTACACGCAACTCGAGCACGTAACTCGAGATCCACAGCGGAATGAAGCTGAGCACCACCCCGATGCCGCTGATGAAGAAGAACAGGAACGCTTCGTGCGCGCGTTCCCGCCCGCCACGGTTCCGGAACGACCATTCGCGGTTGAGAATGTACGAACAGATCACTGCGATCACACCACCGATGATCTTGGCAGTGACCGGCTTCTCCGCGAGAACCGTCAACTTCAAGGTGTAGAAGATCCCGAAGTCGATCAGGAACGTCGTACCTCCGACGATCGCAAACTTGATGAGTTCGCGGTGACGCAGCATCAGCTCCCGGAGTGGTGCGGGAACGCGGCTCAGAGCATCATCGACGACGGACACTCGGCCGAGTCTACGAAAAGCGGAGCGGTTCTACGAACCACAATGAAAATTTTCAGACTTATCACACGAAAGTGACGAATCGGAACCTCCGTCCCGAAATGTTCACCGGATCGCCACACGCGGGACGATGGGGCGCCGTGGCAATCGGCAACTCCTCGCTGTGACACCATTGTCAGCTGTGACCGGCAGACCTGACTCGCGCCCCAGATCCGACTCTCCCCGCGCACTGACGACCGGGATGCCCGTCGTGACGATGATCGGCGGGGGCCAGCTCGCGCGGATGACGCATCAGGCCGCGATCGCGCTCGGACAGACCCTGCGGGTGCTCGCCGGGAGCGAGGACGAACCTGCTGCTCAGGTGAGCCCCGACGTCGTCCTCGGCAGTCACGACGATCTCGACGCACTGCGGCGTGCCGCCACCGGTGCCCACGCGGTGACCTTCGACCACGAGGGGGTCCCCACCGAGCACCTCGAAGCGCTGCAGCGTGAGGGCGTCGCCGTGTTGCCTCCGCCTCAGGCCCTGATCTTCGCGCAGGACAAGATCGCGATGCGCAAGCGGCTCGGGGCGTTCGGTGCGCCCATGCCGAAGTTCGCGGAGATCACCTCGACCGGCTACCTCACCGCGGCGCGAGACCATCTCGGATGGCCGTTCGTACTCAAGGCCGCGCGCGGCGGGTACGACGGCCGCGGGGTGTGGATCGTCGACGACGAGACCGAACTCGAGCGCATCGTCGCGGAGCAACTCGCGCGCGGTGTGCCGCTGCTCGCGGAGGAGAAGATCGAGTGGCGCCGGGAGCTGTCGGCGATGGTCGCGCGGTCGCCGTTCGGGCAAGGTGCGAGCTGGCCGGTGGTGGAAACCGTGCAACGCGACGGACAGTGCGCCGTCGTGATCGCGCCGGCACCGAACCTGCCGGCCGACGTCGCATCCGCCGCCGAACAGCTTGCGCTGCGGATCGCCGGTGAGCTCGGGGTGGTGGGCGTCATGGCCGTCGAACTGTTCGAGACGCAGTCCGGTGAGCTGATCGTCAACGAACTCGCGATGCGCCCCCACAATTCCGGTCACTGGGGAATGGACGGTGCGCGGACAGGCCAGTTCGAGCAGCACCTGCGCGCGGTGCTCGACTACCCGCTCGGCGACACGACGCCCCTCGCCCCGGTCGTCGTGATGGCGAATGTTCTCGGCGCTCCGGATGCTCCGGCGATGAGCATGGACGAGCGGCTGCATCATCTGTTCGCCCGCATGCCCGACGCGCGCGTGCATCTCTACGGCAAGGGCGAACGCAAAGACCGCAAGATCGGGCACGTCAACCTGCTCGGCGACCCGTCCGGCACACTCGACGACGCAGAGTACGTCGCCGCGGTCCGGGAACGCGCAGAGCGCGCCGCGCACTGGCTTTCCCACGCGCGGTGGACCGACGGCTGGAACGAACACACGGGAGAAGCACAGTGACGGACGGCACACAGGCAGCACAGGTCGGCCTGATCATGGGCAGCGACTCGGATTGGCCCATCATGGAGGCCGCCGCCGAGGCGCTCGCCGAGTTCGGTATCCGTTTCGAGGTCGGTGTCGTCTCCGCGCACCGGACGCCGCAGCGGATGCTCGACTACGCGAAGGACGCCGCGGGTCGCGGGATCAAGGTCATCATCGCCGGAGCAGGCGGCGCCGCACACCTGCCGGGAATGGTGGCGTCGGCGACCCCGCTTCCGGTGATCGGGGTTCCTGTTCCGCTGAAGTACCTCGACGGGATGGACTCGCTGTTGTCGATCGTGCAGATGCCGGCGGGGGTTCCCGTCGCGACGGTGTCGATCGGTGGGGCTCGCAATGCCGGCCTGCTCGCCGCGCGCATCCTCGGTGCGTCGGATCCCGCGTTGCGTGAGCGGATGGAGCAGTTCCAGTCGGGGCTCGAGCGCATGGTGCTCGACAAGGACGAGGCGTTGCGGCAGAAGCTGCTCGGCTGACGGTGTGATCCGTGCGGACCACATCGATCCTCGAGCGTTGGCACCGGTGGAGCCGTGCCCGCGTGCTCGTCGTCGACTCGGTCATCGCAGGCCTGGTCACGACGTTCGGGTTGCTCGTCGTAGCGACCTCGGATCTGGCGTGGACGGACGCGGTCCTCGTTGCCGCGCTGAGTGTGCCACTCGCGTGGCGCCGTACCTGCCCGGTGCTCGCCGGTGCGACCGTGGCTACCGCGGCATTCGTCCACCTTGCGCTGTCCGCAGACATATCGCCGGTGGCGCCGGTCGCGGTGCCCGTGGCGGTGTTTTCGCTGGCCGCGTATGCGCCGCGCCTGTGGGCCAACGTCGCACTGGTGGCTGCGGCGACAGGGGGAGTACTCGCCGGGATCCGATTCTTCGGACAGTACGAAGGGCGGACCCTGCTCGACGCGATGGTGGCGGCGACGACGGTGGCGCTGTTTCTCATCGGAGTGTGGGCGTTCGGCCGGATGCGCGGTCTGCGCGTGCGTGAACTCGAGGCGCTGACCGAACACAACCGGTTACTCGAGGTCGAACGACTCAAGGAAGCCGAACTCGCGGCCACCCAGGAACGGACGCGCATTGCGCGGGAGATGCACGACATCGTTGCGCATTCGCTCACCGCGATCATCGCTCAGGCGGACGGCGGCCGCTACGTCGCATCGGCGGACCCCCGTGTTGCGGCGGCTGCGCTCACCACGATCGCCGAGACGGGGCGGCGAGCGTTGACCGACATGCGGTCGCTGCTGTCGGTGCTTCGCGAGGACTCCCCGCGCGAGTTCAATACCACGCCGGGCATCGACGACATTCCCGCGCTCGTCGACCAGATGCGTGCGAGCGGTCTGGAAGCGACACTCACCGTCACCGGAGTCGCGCGCGACGTCTCCGACGGTCTCGCGCTGTCTGCTTATCGGATAGTGCAGGAGTCCCTCACCAACGTGCTCAAGCATGCGGGACCTCGCGCACACACCGAGGTGTCTCTCGACTGGCGCGCCGACACACTCGTCGTCGAAATCAACGACGACGGACGCGGCGCTGCCGCCCTCGTGGAAGCTCGGCCAGGCGGGCAGGGACTGACGGGGATCGAAGAACGTGCCCGGCTGCACGGCGGTCGCGCGATCACCGGGCCACGCGACGGTGGTGGCTATCGTGTCCGCGCCGAAGTCCCGGCATAGGCTGGCGGCCGTGATCGAACCCGCCGACCCCATCCGCATCGCTCTCGTCGACGATCAGCAACTCGTGCGTGCGGGCTTCCGCATGGTGCTCGAGTCGCAACCCGACATCGAGGTGGTTGCCGAGGCATCCGACGGCGAGGCGGCGCTTGCCGAACTCGGACGGGTGCGCGCCGACGTGGTCTTGATGGACGTCCAGATGCCGCGAGTCGACGGAATCTCGGCGACCCGCATCCTGATGCGCGCACCGGACGCACCGAAAGTTGTGGTGCTCACCACGTTCGACAACGACGACTACGTGGTGCAGGCGATCGCCGCCGGCGCCAGTGGCTTCCTCCTCAAGGACGCGCAGCCCGAAGACCTCCTCGACGCGGTGCGCACGGTGCACCGGGGCGACGCCGTCATGGCTCCGCGCGCGACGCGTCGTCTGCTGCAGCACGTCACGCCGCTGCTGGAAACGGGCCCCTCGAGTTCCGGTGCCTCGGTCCAGGTTCCGGACGATCTGACCCCTCGTGAACTCGAAGTGCTCGTCGCGATGGCGCACGGGCTGACCAACACCGAGATCGCCGATCGGTTCGTGCTGTCGGCCGGAACCGTGAAGACCCACGTGGGCAGGGTTCTGGCGAAGACCGGGTCGCGGGATCGGGTGCAGGTGGTGCTCTTCGCATTCCGTGCCGGTCTCGTGCGTCCCGACGAACTGCTCGGAACGGGTGAATAGGACCGCGGTCGGATCCGTGTCGTAGAGCGGTCGTACCACGGTGCCGAATCGACGGGGACAAGATCGAGCCGCGCTCCGATGTTCGCGCGGCACATCGTTTCTACCGTCGATGTATGACTTCGAGAAGTACATTCGTTCCGGCCTGTTCCGCCCACGACGTGGTCCGTGTCTACGGACGCGGTGATGCTGAGGTGCGCGCGCTCGACGGTGTCACCGTCGCGTTCGAGCGGGGACGGTTCACCGCGATCATGGGCCCGTCCGGTTCCGGGAAATCGACCCTCATGCATTCCCTGGCAGGTCTCGACGGTATCGATTCCGGCCGTGTGGTTCTTCACGGTGACGGTCGTCGAGAGGATGTCGAGATCTCGACCGCCTCTGACGCAGTTCTGACCGCATTGCGCCGGGACCGTATCGGTTTCGTGTTCCAGGCGTTCAATCTGCTTCCGGTGCTCACTGCCCGCGACAACGCCTTGTTGCCGATGCGCCTCGCCGGCACGCGACCGTCTCCGGAGTGGTTCGAGGAGGTGACCGGCCGTCTCGGCCTGACCGAGCGTCTCGACCACCGGCCACACGAGATGTCCGGTGGGCAACAGCAGCGTGTCGCGGTGGCGCGTGCGTTGCTGCCGCAGCCCGACGTCATCTTCGCCGACGAGCCGACCGGCAACCTCGACTCCCAGACGGGAGCGGAGGTGCTGTCGATGCTGCGGTCGAGTGCGCGGGAGACCGGTCAGACGGTCGTCATGGTGACGCATGATCCGGTCGCGGCGTCGTATTCGGACCGGGTGGTCCTGCTCGCCGACGGTCGGAAGGCCGGGGAAGTGGATCGCCCCACTACGGATTCCGTCATCGATGCGATGCGGCGTCTGAGTGCTCCCGGAAAACCTGTGGTGGCCGCGCGATGAGACACCTCGTTCTGGCGCAGGCACGCGCCCACCGTGGACGGTATGTCGCGTCAGCACTCGCCGTGCTGGTCGCGGTTGCGTTCGTCGTGACGACCCTTGTGCTGGGCGACACCGTGAACTCGTCGATCACCAAATCGACTGCGGCGCAATACGACGGTGTCGCACAGGTGGCGCTCCCCGGTGATTCCGAGGATGCCGATCCGGACGACGTGGCCTCGTCGATCGCAGCCGTGCCGGGTGTGCGGGCGACCTCGCTGGACGTGACCGGTCCGATCCGGATCATCGACGCGGACGGCGCTTCCGTATACGGCACCGCAACGACGATCGCGCCCGACGAGGAGCTTCGCTGGCAGCACCTTGCGGAAGGACGATGGCCTGCGGAGACCGGCGAGATTCTCGTCGGCTCGTCGTCCGAGCACGTGGTCGGCGACACGGTGACCGTCGCAGCCGGTTCCGGTACTGCACCGCCGGTGTCGGTCGACGTCGTCGGCATCGTCGACCTCGAGGGTTCACCGCTCGCGGTGGACTCGGGTCTCGTGTTCGCTGATGCTCCGCAGGTGCGAGCGTGGGCGGGCGACCTCGCGGAGTGGGAGGTACGCGTTGCGGGGGGCGACGAGCGCGCGGTACTCGACTCGGTGCTGCTCGCTGCGCCGGGCGCCGAGGTCGTGTCGGGGCAGTCGCGTGCCACCGAGGTGGCCGACGAGTACGTCGGGGATATCGCCCTGCTGCGCAATGTACTGCTGTGCTTCGCCGCGATCGCGATGATCGTGGCGGGCCTGGTCATCGCGAATACGTTCGCGGTGCTGCTCGCTGCGCGGACGCGTGAACTCGCGCTGATGCGATGCGTCGGTGTCACTGCGACTCAGGTGCGTCGCAGTGTCCGCGGTGAAGCGCTTGTCGTCGGTTTCGTATCCGCCGTCCTCGGTGTCCTGGTCGGGTGCGGACTCGCGGCCGGGGTAGTCGCAGCTGCTCGTGCGATGGACGTCCCGGTTCCGCTCACGTCGATCTCGGTGACCTTCACGACGGTCGGCCTGGGACTCGTGGTGGGCACGGTCGTGACCGTGGTCGCGGCGAACGGTGCCGCACGCACCGCGACACGGGTGTCCGCGCTCGCGGCGATGCATCCCCTCGAGGCGCAGCCGGAACCGGTGCGTGAGTCATGGGTGCGCCGGGTGTGCGCGCTGCTGGCGCTCGTCGTCGGGGCAGTGATGCTCGTGGTGGGCGCGCTGGCGCGGAATGTCCTGCTCGCGTGCCCCGGCGGTCTGCTCCTGTTCGTCGGCGTCGTCCTCGCCTCGCGACGGATCGTACCGGCGGCGGTGGGCGTCGTCGGGGGAGTGTTTGCTCGAATGGGTGGGCCGATCGCGGCCCTCGCCGCGGGCAACGCTCGCCGGAATCCGCGGCGGACGGCATCGACGGCGACAGCATTGCTGATCGGCGTGACCCTGACCTCGACGATCGTGGTGGGAATCGGCACCTTGAAAGCTGGTGCGCCGGGGGTCATCGACGAGAATCTCCCGGTGGATGTCGCTGTCACGGCTGCCTCGGACGCGGTGCCGGCTGGGGTCGTGGAACGGTTCACGGCGATCGACGGTGTCGACGCCGGAACCGGAGTGGTGGATGCGGAGGTCACCGTGTCGGGCACCGCGTTCACGGTGCTCGGTATTGATCCGGTGTCCGCGGCATCGACGATACGCGCCGACCTGCGGCTGCCCGATGCGGGGACGATCGTGCTCGAGCGGTCGCTCGCGGACACCTTGAGCGTGCAGAACGGTGACGCCGTCAGCGTGGGGGGTGAGGCCGGCACACGGGAGCTGACGGTCGTCACGACCGAGGCCGGTATGCCGGATCTGATCGGCATGAGCGATCTGCGTGCAGTCGGTGGTTCCGGTACGGCCGACACCGTGTGGCTCAAGCTGGACGACGGTTTGGCCGACGAGGGTCTCGCCGCGGTCACCGACGAGGTTGCACGGGTCGCTTCGGAGACATTGCCGGGCAGTGACGTCGTCGGTGCGGTGCAGATGCGGCAGATGCTCGAGAAGATCCTCGACACGATGCTGCTGATCGTCGGCGGACTCCTCTCGGTAGCAGTGGTGATTGCGCTGATCGGTGTGGGCAACACCATGGCTCTGTCGGTTCTGGAACGGCGACGGGAAACGGCGACGCTCCGTTCGGTGGGGCTGGCCAGATCGGGAGTGCGCAGCCTCCTGTTGCGTGAGGCGGTGATCATTGCGGGAGTCGCGTCCGTCCTGGGTGTCGCACTCGGTCTGCTGCTCGGGACGTCCGGCACCGCGTCGGTCATCGGTGCGAGCCACGTCGGGCTCGGTGCGGTGCCTTGGCTGCAGCTGGCAGGGATAGTCGTTGCGGGTGGTGGTGCAGGCGTCGTCGCTTGCTTGGTGCCGGCGCAGCGAGCGAGCCGGGTGTCGCCCGTGGCCGCGATGGCCGAATGATCTCGTCAGTCGCCGGTGGGGGGCCTGGCATCGGCGTGTCGCGCCCATGCTGACCCGGAGATGCGCTCGATGTCGGTGTTGAACCGTTCGAGATACTGCGCGAAGGTTGCCACGTCATCGGCCTCCCACTCGACCAGAACGCGCTCGAGCGACTCGATCGCTCGGGCGCGTTCCTCGTCGAGGCGGCGGGCGCCGGTCTCGGTGACCTGGAACTTGCGCGCGATGCCTCCGTCCGGGTCCGGGATTCGCTCGGCCAAACCGGATTTGATGAGGGCGGCCGTCTGGCGATTGACCGTGGATGCATCCAGCCCGAAGACCTCACTGAGCTGTCCGATGCTCATCGGGCCTTGCGTGGCGAGGCGGCTGAGCATCGTGTAGGCGCTGCGGTCCAGGCGTCCGGCATCGCGCCGGCGGGGACCGAAGAAGTTGAGATGCCGCCCGATGAGCATCATTTCGTACTCGATCAGATGCGTCGGCTTGTCCATCTGTGTGCCCCATCACTCCTAGGTCGTGTTTCCCCAGTATGGGCGAACTCGGTGTTGACCCATAAATATGCGTCATGCATATTATGTGTTCAATACATATTACCGGATGGTTTGAGATTTTCTTTACTCGACTACGGAGTTCGTTCATGCACGGTTCGGTCACGGCGCCCCACGCGCGCCCCTCACTGCTGGTGGGGGTGCTCGCGTTCACCGGAATCGTCGGCGCCCTCACCCAGACGCTCGTGATTCCCCTCATCGGCCAGCTCCCGGCGATGCTGAACACGACCGCGTCCAACGCCTCATGGGTCATCACAGTCACACTGCTGACGGGCGCTGTCGCGACTCCGGTCATCGGGCGACTCGGCGACATGTACGGCAAACGCCGGATGCTCTTGATCTGTACGATCCCGCTGATCGTGGGCGCCGTGGTGTGTGCGTTGTCGTCGTCGCTCCTGCCGATGCTCGTCGGCCGGGGCCTGCAGGGGCTCGGGGTGGGACTCATCCCGCTGGGTATCAGCCTGCTACGTGACGTACTTCCACCGGAACGCCTTCACTCGTCGATCGCTCTGATGAGCGCATCGATGGGTATCGGAGGCGCCCTCGGACTCCCCATCGCGGCTGCTGTCGCGGAGAACACGAGTTGGCGTGTGCTGTTCTGGGCAACTGCGGCACTCAGTGCCCTCGTGCTCGGCATGCTGTGGAAGGTGGTGCCTGAAGGGGCGGGCAGCGTCGGTCACGGGCGCTTCGACGGTGTAGGTGCCGTCGGGTTGGGTATCGCCTTGACGGCACTGCTGCTCGCGGTGTCGAAGGGCGGCGACTGGGGGTGGGGCAGTTCGACGACGTTGGGGCTGTTCGTCGTTGCAGTGATCGTGCTGGGAGCCTGGGGCTGGTGGGAACTGCGCCGCGCCGATCCGCTCGTCGATCTGCGGATCGCGGCCCGCCCGACCGTGCTGTTGACCAACGCGGCCTCGATCGTCGTCGGGTTCGGCATGTACGCGCAGTCGCTGATCATTCCGCAACTGCTCCAGCTGCCCACCGACACCGGATACGGGCTGGGCCAGTCGATGGTGGCGATGGGTCTGTGGATGGCGCCCGGCGGCATCATGATGATGGCCGTATCGCCGATTGCCGGTCGAGTGTCGTCGGCGCGCGGGCCCAAGGTGTCGCTGTTCATCGGTTGCGTGATCATCGCGGTCGGCTACGGATCTTCGCTTCTGCTCATGGGTTCGACGTGGGGCCTGATGATCGTTGCGGCGATCTGCAGTGCCGGTGTCGGATTCGCCTACGGTGCGATGCCGGCTCTGATCATGGGGGCGGTACCTCAGTCCGAGACGGCGTCGGCCAACAGTGTCAATGCCCTGATGCGCGCCATGGGTACCTCGATCTCGGCCGCTGTCGTCGGTGTCGTGCTGGCGCAGATGAGTGTCCAGGTGGGTGACTACAGCATCCCGACGGAATCGGGCTTCCAGGTCGGTCTGCTCATCGGATGCGGCGTCGCGTTGGTAGCCGCGGTCATCACCCTGACAATTCCGGCAGCGAAGCGCGGGAAGCCCGAGAGGGTGGACGTACCGGCAGCGGTGAAGGTCTGATGCTCGTCGTGACCGCAATTGCCGGGAACTCGGCCGCTAGTGTCGGACGGATGCCGAACAGATCCCGTACCGCCCGCCACACGCGGCGTGCCGCCCGTGGGGTGCCGACGATCCGAGCGTTGACCGTCGCAGTTCTGTGGTGGGGGAGATTGTGGGGTGGCACGGTCTCGTTCGACGATGAGCACGGCCTGTACGTGTGCACTGGGATGTGCGGCGGGTTCGCGCGGGGCGGTACCACCGTCGGGGGCGTGTTCCTCACCCGCACGCCACCGTCGCGCAGGCTGCTGCGCCCCGATGCCGTCCACGCCGACCAGTGGGCGCGACACGGTCTCGGGTTTGCAGTGCGGTACCTGTGGGAGGAACTACGCAACCCCGGGTCGAAGAACAGGTTCGAGATCGAAGCGGGGCTGGAGGACGGGCGTTATCGCGCGATGACCCGCGATTCCCCGCGGTGACCCACAACGATGGTCGGGTGCTGCTCAGATTCTGATGTGGCGGATGCCGACAGCCGCGCGCCGGAGTTGATAACGGGCAGCAGTCAGTCGGCCATGAACCAGATCCAGACCCGTGCGTACGGCGATATGCTCGACAACCTCGTCGATGTCGCGGCGGTCGGTATCGACGTGTTCGTCGAACCGTTCGGTGGCGAGTGCGGTGACGCAGCGGGGGATCTGACGCATCGCCCAGTTTTCAGTCCGGCCGGTGGCACGGCCCAGCCAGTAGCCGCTCCGTGTCCGCAGCCGGCGTCGGAGGTTGTCGGGCGATGCGAGGAGAGAAAAGTGTCTGACATCGACTTCCTTGGCGGACAATCCGGTCATGATCTCGTCGAAGTAGTCCGGGTTCACCAGCGTCATCGGGACGATGACGGGTCCATCGTGAGCGGCTGCAGCATCGGCGAGCGTAGCGACGACAGTCGATCGCCACTGAGGTCGGTCTTGGAAGTCGCCACGTGCGTGTGCGGGAAGCATCTTGTGGATCGCGAATCCGATGAGTTCGGGGTCAGCAACGAGAGAGCGCGGGGCACGCCGATGCAACTCGAACGCGGTGTGCGTCTTTCCCGCACCGAATGCACCGTTGATCCAGATGAGCATCGCGCCGAGTGTAGCCGCCCCGACACCACGCCTGTGATCCTCGCTCGCGACGGGCTTTACAGCCGCACGGTGACCTTCTCGCTCTCGACGCGACGTTCGATCGCGGCAGGGTCGGGATTGCTCACCTGGACGAGCGACGCACCGACGGCGAGCACCGAGAGAAGTCCGTCGACGAGTTCATCGTCGGTAGTCCAGGTGCGGCTCGACAACACCCGATCGGTACCGGTGATGCCGGACCTCGACGCAGACTCCGCCGCTGCGGTGAGCACCTCGGTGACCGCGCGGCCACCCAGGGCCGCATCGGCGGCTCCGGACGGGCGGAACTGGTCGCCGTGCACTCGCACATTCGTGGCGTAGTCGGTGACACCCGGGGGGAGGTCGGGCACGGGGCGGCCGAATGCGTCGAGTGACAACGCCGCCACCTCGGCGACGTCGTCGACCTCGTCGAGGCGATCCGGGGTCACGAGCGCGAGAGCCGCGTCGGGGTCGGCGTCGAGGACCACCTCGGTACCGGCCCACCACGCGCCGAGCAGGACCGCAGCGCTCTGCCAGTGCGCGGGTAGCAGCACCGACACCCGGTCGCCGGGCAGCAGTCCGAACTCGTCGCGGATCATGTTGGCAGTCTTGGCTGCCCAGTTCGCGAGCGTGACCGCAGACAGTTCGATCCGGGCGCCGGTCGCGTCGTCGTACCAGGTGATGCGCGGACCGGCGGGATCGGACACGAGAATCGGGTCGAGCAGGGCGGCGGTCAGGGTGGTCACGGAAACCTCGTTCTCGGGTGTCGATTCGGGATAGATCAGTTGACGCAGCGCGGTCCGTCGGAACCCGCGTCGATGGGCGGCGCGGCGGGGGCCGGCGTCGCCGACTCACCCGCGGGCATCAGATCGGATTGCGCAGTCGTGTTCGTCGTGGATGATCCGGAGTAGGACGACGAGCCCGGGCCGGTGTAGTCGTCGGCGAGGACCACCTCGACGGTTCCGGACGGCAGACTCGGGTCGGACTCGATGTCGACGTCCCCGAGCGCCGCTGCGACAGCGAGTGCCTCGTCGGAGTCGGGGTCGTCGGCGTACAGGGTGGTCGAGGACATCGTGCCGCCCGCGTAGTTGCCGACCACACCCTCGAGGTACCCCTCGGAGCTCATCGCCAGCGACACCTCCGATGCCAAGCCGGACACGCTGCCGGCGTTCGAGACATTCACAGTGACGGTCGACGGGTCGACGTCAGGGACAGGCGTGTCGCTGGAGGTGGGCGTCTCCGGACTCTCGTGGTCTTCACCCACCAGACCGGCAATGTGTTCGCGCACCTCATCGGGATCGACCTGGACGACGGACTCGCCGTAATCGGTCATCGCATTGATGTCCTGCACCGGAATTGTCGAGAACTGCACGGCACCGCCTGCCAGATCCTGCATCTGGGTTGCGAGTTGCACGATGTCCCAATCGGAGTCGAGCACCACCGAGCGCTGCACCGCAGCAGTGAGCTGCGCTACCTTCGCCGGATTGCTCAACGTCTTCGCGCTGAGAACCTTCTGCACCAGCGAAGCCATGAACACCTGTTGACGCACGATCCGGTCCAGATCGCCACGAGGCAGGTCGTGGCGCTGGCGAACGAAACTGAGTGCATCGGATCCCTGCAGGGTCTGTTCCCCGGCCGTGAAATGAGCGCCCGACATCGGTTCGTCCACCGCGGCGTTCAGACACACGTCGACGCCACCGACAGCGTCGGTGAGCAGGACGAATCCGAGTAGTCCGACCTCGGCGTAGTGATCCACCGTGACACCGGTCAGATCTGCGACCGACTCGATGAGTGCGTCCCGGCCCGCTTTCGTGGAGCTGTCCTCCGCACTCGCCTCGTCGGCACCGGATTCGACGGCGTCGGCACGTGCGAGTTCCTTCGTTGCGCCGTATGCAGCGTTGATCTTGGACATCCCGATGTCCGGTACCTCGACGTACGTGTCACGGGGGATGGAGATGGCGGTGGCGGAGCTTCCGTCGTTCGGTACCCGGATCAAGATGATGGTGTCGGTGTTGCTGGCGACCTCTTCGCCGGCGCGCAGCGTGTCGAGTTCGCGTTGCGAGAGCGGGTTGCCGTGCGCGTCTGTGCGGCTGTCGGTACCCACCAGGAGGATGTCCAGGGCGCCGTCCGCACCGTCTCCGAGGCTCAACCCCTCCACCGATGCGAGCGACGATGCGAACGAATCGTAGGTGCGCCATCCCACACCGGTGGCGATCAGGACGAGTCCGGCGGCGATCGCGGCGGCGAACTGGCGCGGCCGGCCCGTGAACACCCGCGACACTCCCTGCGTGGCCTGGGGCATCGCGCGTTCACCGGTGGGGCGCCGGGAGCTGCCGCCCTCTCGCGCGGTCCGGGGCGACGAGCCGGTCGGACGCGTCCTACGCCGCTCTCCCGTGCGGGGGCGCGCCCTGGTCCTGCGGCGGGGCGGCTCTGACGGCACCTGCGGTCCTCCTTCGGCTGACGTCCGGGTACTCGATGAGGTTACTGGTGGAATTCCTCGACGGGCGTGTTCGACACCGGCGTGCCAGACTCGACCAGGTGCGTAATGTTCTTGTGACCGGGGCCCGCGGCCAGCTCGGCCGACATGTGATCGACCTTGCGACCGCGTCCGGAATCCCGATTCGTGGAGCAGGGTCGGCGGACGTCGACATCACCGACGACGCATCGGTGGCCGCCGCCGTCACGCCCGGGTCCGTAGTGATCAACTGCGCCGCATACACCGCCGTCGATGCTGCCGAATCCGACGAGGACGTGGCCGCGGCCGTCAACGGACACGGTCCGGCCGTGCTCGCCCGCGCCTGCTCCGAGGTCGGTGCAGCCCTCATCCACGTCTCCACCGACTACGTGTTCGCCGGTGATGCCACACAGCCGTACCGGGTCGATGCGCCCACCGGCCCACGTAGCGCGTACGGACGGACCAAGCTGCTCGGTGAGCAGGCCGTCGTCGCGACTCTGCCGTCCGCGCACATCGTGCGGACCGCGTGGGTCTACACCGGCGGCGGACATGATTTCGTCGCGACGATGCGGCGTCTCGAACACGACCGCGACACCGTGCGTGTCGTCGACGACCAGGTCGGGAGCCCCACCTATGCGCGTGACCTCGCCGCAGGCCTACTCGAACTCGCCACGCGCGCCGACTCCGACCCGGTACCGGGCGGAGTTCTGCACGCGACGAATGCGGGTGTGGCCACGTGGTACGAGTTCGCGCGTGCAGTCTTCACCGGTATCGGCGCCGATCCGGAGCGGGTCCGGCCCTGCACGAGCGACGAGTTCGTCCGGCCGGCTCGCCGTCCTGCCTATTCTGTGCTGGACGGGCAGGCCTGGAAGGCGGCCGGACTCACTCCGCTTCGGCCGTGGCGGGAGGCGTTGGACGCAGCGCTCGGTGCGGCGGACGCGCCCGAGTGAGCCCGACGAAGTCTGCCTGTGACTCGTCGCACACGGCTTCGGCCGCTATGGTGACGCGCGTGGATTCGACGCTGGCCGTGGTGACGGTGACCTACTCGCCTGGCGAGCACCTCGAGAACTTTCTGACTTCGCTCGCGACGGCAACGTCGCTGCCCACGCGGGTGATCATGGCCGACAACGGCTCGACCGACGGCATGCCCGAAGCGGCCGCGCAGGAGCACGCGAATGTGACCCTGCTGCACACCGGTGGCAACATCGGCTACGGCGGCGCAGTCAACCGTGCGGTCGCCGAGATCGATGAGTCGGCAGAATTCGTGGTGGTCGCCAATCCCGACGTCCGGTGGAGTCCCGGCTCACTGGACACCCTCCTCGAAGCCGCGCAGCGATGGCCGCGTGCCGGGTCGCTGGGTCCACTGATCCGTGAACCGGACGGGAGCATCTATCCGTCCGCACGCACGGTGCCGACGTTGTCGTCCGGCGCCGGCCACGCACTGCTCGGAACCTTGTGGCCGACCAACCCGTGGACCCAGCGCTACCGCCAGGAGAACGAAGCCGTCAGTGAGCGGCCCGTCGGATGGCTTTCCGGGTCGTGCCTGCTTCTTCGTCGCGCCGCGTTCGACACTGTCGACGGATTCGATTCCCGATACTTCATGTACATGGAGGACGTCGACCTCGGTGATCGACTCGGACGCGCCGGATGGCACAACGTCTATGTCCCCGCCGCCGAAGTCACGCACGCGAAGGGGCACGCGGCGGGGCGTCACCCGGAACTGATGCTTCCGGCGCATCACGAGAGCGCGTACCGGTTCCAGGCCGATCGGCACCCGCAGCCGTGGCAGGCACCGTTGCGCTGGGTGCTGCGCGGTGGCCTCGCGGTGCGATCCAAGATGGCGGTTGCGTCGGCCGTGCGCGAGCGCGATGCAGGCAAGGTCGGTCATGAGGGGACCGATCTCGATCAGAAACAGGGGAAATCATGACAAGTGCTGCCGCACCGCATACCGACGCGGTGATCCTGGTCGGCGGGCAGGGAACCAGGCTTCGCCCGCTGACGCTGTCGGCGCCGAAGCCGATGCTTCCCACTGCGGGACTGCCTTTCCTGACACACCTGCTCGCCCGGATTCGCGAAGCGGGTATCAAGCACGTGGTGCTCGGCACGTCGTTCAAGGCGGAGGTATTCGAGGAACACTTCGCGGACGGATCCGATCTCGGTCTCGAGATCGAGTACGTCACCGAGACCGAACCGCTCGGGACGGGCGGCGGCATCCGCAACGTGCTGCCGAAGCTACGCGCAGAGAACGTCATGGTATTCAACGGGGACGTGCTCGGCGGCACCGATCTCGGGGCGGTGCTCGACACCCACGTCCGCACCGAGGCCGATGTCACTTTGCACCTCGTCCGTGTGGGTGATCCCCGTGCGTTCGGTTGTGTGCCCACAGATGCGGATGGTCGCGTCACCGCCTTCCTCGAGAAGACGCAGGATCCGCCGACCGACCAGATCAACGCCGGCTGCTACGTCTTCCGCCGCGAGATCATCGAATCGATCCCCGAGGGGCGTCCGGTGTCGGTCGAGCGGGAGGTGTTCCCCGCGCTGCTGGCAGAAGGCAAGAAGCTCTTCGGTCACGTCGACGCCGCGTACTGGCGTGACATGGGCACTCCGGAGGACTTCGTACGAGGTTCGGCGGATCTGGTGCGCGGGATCGCCCCGTCGCCGGCGCTGCCCGGGCAGCGTGGTGAGTCGCTGGTCCATCCCGGTGCGTCGGTCGCGCCGGGTGCGCTGCTCATCGGTGGCACGGTGGTGGGCCGTGGCGCCGAGATCGGTGCGGGTGCCCGCCTCGACGGCGCAGTGATCTTCGACGGCGCGCGGGTCGAGGCCGGTGCAGTGATCGAACGGACGATCATCGGATTCGGCGTGCGGGTGGGTCCACGGGCGTTGATCCGTGACGGTGTGATCGGCGATGGCGCCGACATCGGTGCGCGGTGCGAACTGCTGCGTGGTGCGCGGGTGTGGCCTGGCGTCCAGATCCCGGACGGAGGGATCCGGTTCAGCACCGATGTCTGAGATCGACAACGCCGTGACCTACACGAAGTAGGGAGCGCTGGGGGATTCGTTCACCGAGGGAGTGGGTGATGACGATCCGTTCCGCCCGAACGGTGTACGCAACCAAGTGGGCGCGTGAGTTCCTTGTGCCGTGGGTGGGGTGGCGGGTACGCGGCGATCAGCGCCGTGCCGCCGCGAGCCGGACGAGGTGATCGATCGTCTCGTGTTCGGCGTCGTTCGGCAACGAGTCGACCGGCCACCATTGCAGGTCGGTCGACTCACTGCTGCGCACCGGTATCGCACCCGCCGGTGCGGTCACGAGGAACCTCAGATCGAGGTGCCTCGTCGGCACACCGAGTGAGCACGTGATCGGGTGCGTATGCGCCGAGAGCACGTTCGGATCGATGGTGAGTTCGTCGATGCCCGACTCCTCGGTGGCTTCGCGGAGCGCGGCATCGACAACTGTCTCGTCGCTTTCCTCGCAGTGCCCACCGAGTTGGATCCACCTGCCGACCCGGGGATGCAGCGTGAGCAGCACATGACGGTGCTCGGTGTCGAGCACGAGCGACGACGCGGTGATGTGCCCGGGGGCGTGGGACCGCAGACAACCGTTGGGCGCAGCGTCGAGGAATGCAAGCATCGTGTGCCGCAACGACTCTGCGTCGCCCGAGTCGGTACGCCACGCGGTGAGCCGCTCGAGTGCGGACGCGTGCAGAGAATCGGCCGACACGATTACAACTCCCGCAGGGCATCGCCGGGATCCGCGGCCTCGCGAGGCTTCGGCTCGTCTTTCGGATATCCCACCGCGATCGCCCCGAGAGGCGACCAGTCGGCGGGGAGATCGAGTTCCTCACGCACCACGTCGGGGGCGAAGATCGTCGAGCCGATCCAGCAGCTACCCAGGCCGCGTGTCGCGAGTGCCACGAGTAGACCCTGCACGGCCGCACCCGCGGCGACGGTGAACATCGTGGCTTCGGCGGCGGTGCGGCGCGCGTCCGGATACGCGTGGGCCCCGTCGGGAACCCAGAAGGGCACCAGTACTTCGGGGGCGTCGTAGAGGATCGATCCGCGTGCGAGACGGCGTTCGACGGCGACGGGTTCGAGTCCGTCGCCCGCGAGATCGTCGGCCCAGCGGTCGCGCATCCGGTCGAGGAGTCGACGGCGGACCTGCTCGGTGCGCACCCACACGAACCGGACCGGGCGGGTGTGGTGGGGTGCCGGCGCGGTGAGAGCCTCGGCGACCGCGTCGCGCAGGTCTTCGGGATCGACAGGTGAGGAGGCGAACTCGCGTATCGAACGGCGCAACAGCAGTGCTTCGCGTCGGCCCCGCTCGAGCGCCTCGGCGGTGCCGAGCCAGAACAGGTCGTCTTCGCCGCCGCGGACGAGTGCGCGCGCGGTGGAACCGTCGTCGGGTAGATCGAGGCCGCGCACTACCGCGACCGGGACTCCGCCCAGTTTGCCCTTGACGAGATCTCCCGCGGCCGCGATCTCGTCGGCGAGTGCGACGGAGGTGACCATGAGTTCGTTGCCCTGTGAGTCGTGAGAGCCCTCGTAGCCGTGGAGGACCGGCAGTCCGGCCGAACCGATCGCGGCGTCGGTCTGGCCGACACGCCACGCGCGACCCATGGTGTCGGTGACCACGACACCGACGGTGACCCCGAGTAGGTCGGAGATGCGGGCGCGTAGGGCGGCGGCGCTCGCATCGGGGTTCTCGGGCAACAATGCGAGTTCCGCGCCGTCGACGTTGGAGCCGTCGATACCCGACGCGGCCTGCACGATACCGAGTTTGTTCTCGGTGATCAGGGTGCGGCCCTTCTGGGCGAGCACCCGCACCGCTTCCTGTGTGACGAGGCGCCGCCGGAGGGCGTCGCGCGCGTCGGGGTCGGTGGGTGAGGGAACGATACGGCCCTCGGTTTTCGACAGGACCTTGCTGGTGACCACCAGGATGTCGCCGTCGGCGAGCCACGGCGCGGCAGTCGTGATGGCGGCTGCGATGTCGTCGCCGGGCCGGAACTCCGGCAGTCCGGTGACCGGCCGTATTTCGAGGGCTCCGCCTGGTGCGTGGTCGCGCACGGGGGCGCCGGCTGCGCGGTCTGCGCGGTCTGCAGAAATCACCAGTGTACTCCAGCGAGTTCCAGTGCGGCACGCCCCATTTCGGCGGTCGCATCGACATCGGTCATGAGCAGGGGCACGCTGCGGACCTGAACGCCGGGGACGTCGGCGTCGTCGGTCGAATGCACGAGCCAGCCGTCGAGGATCCCGGTGCCGGTGCGCGCTCCGTAGTGTCGGCCCACGGCTTCCGCGGTGGTGTCGACTCCGATAACGTCGAGGCACGCGTCGGCCATGCCGCGCAGTGGCTTACCGCCGACGACGGGGGAGAGGCCGACGATCTTCGCTTTCGTCGTCCGCAGGGCGCCCCGGATGCCCGGCACGGCGAGGACCGCACCGACGCTGACGACAGGGTTCGACGGAGCGAGAATGACCGCGTCTGCGGACTCGATGGCCTCGAGGACGCCCGGTGCGGGCTTCGCGTCGTCGGCGCCGATGTGGGCGAAGCTGTGGGTGGGTACCTGTGCGCGGTGACGTACCCACCACTCCTCGAAGTGGATAGCACGCTGCCCGCCGTCGGCGGGATCGGTGATCACGACGTGGGTCTCGCTGCGGTCGTCGGACACCGGCAGCAACGTGACGCCGGGCTTCCATCGCGTGGACAGCGCTTCGGTGACGGCGGAGAGCGGATATCCCGCGCGCAGCATGCGCGTGCGGATCAGGTGGGTGGCGATGTCGCGATCGCCGAGACCGAACCAGTCCGGGTCCGCTCCGTATGCTGCGAGTTCTTCCTTGGCGTTCCAGGTTTCGGCCCTGCGACCCCACCCGCGCTCGGTGTCGATTCCGTCGCCGAGCGTGTACATGCATGTATCGAGATCGGGACAGACCCGAAGTCCGTGCATCCAGACGTCGTCGCCCACATTGACGACGGCGGTGATCCGATGCGGGGCGTCGGGTTCGATGTCCGAGCCCGGTGCGATACCGAGAAGATCCCGCAGTCCTGTGAGAAAACGGGCACCGCCGACACCTCCGACCAATACAGTCACATTCACGGGGCCAGCCTATGCGGTGCGCGTGGTACCCCGTCGAGCGCCGTCCTAAACCAAGAAATGGCAAAGTCGTCGATCGTAAGCGAGAAAATCCGTTCCGCTTGACCGCGACACGCCCGGCGTGTCTAATCACATATGTGTCATTCCGGGTTTCCGGATCGGGATCGATTGTGACGACGTCGCATTCGAGCAAGATTCGGGGGGTGGCAGAAAGATCCCGATCCGCGAAAGTTGCGGCGCTGCAGGTGAGGAGGCGGAGGATGGCCGACGAGCGCGAAGTTTTCGAGATCTCTCGGATCGATACGGCAGTCGAGAGTGTCTGCGACGATTCCGACAACGAGACACCGATTCTGCAATTGATTACAGGATTCGGTGATTCGGCGGACGTCGAAGAGCAGTGGCAGGAGCGTGCACTGTGCGCACAGACCGACCCGGAGGCGTTCTTCCCCGAAAAGGGTGGTTCGACGCGGGAAGCGAAGCGCATCTGCCTTGGGTGTGAGGTTCGTGACGAGTGTCTCGAATATGCCCTTGCTCACGACGAACGATTCGGAATCTGGGGTGGGCTGTCCGAAAGGGAACGGCGGCGCCTCAAGCGCGGCATCGTCTAACGGGCGGGTCCGGCCCGGTACGGGGAGTACGGGCTTGATCCAGTCGTGTCCGGACGCGATGTGCGACGAAGGCCGGGTGCTCGGGAAGCCGAGCGCCCGGCCTTCGTCGTGTCGAGCTCAGTTCTCGTCGCCGAGATCGCCGAGTTCCGGATCGACGACCTCCGGTTCGATGCCGAGGTAGGTCGCGACCTGGTGGACGAGGACGTCGTGAACGAGATCGGTGAGATCGTCGGGATCCTCTGCGCGGAGTTCGAGCGGCCGGCGGAACAGCACGATCCGGGCGCGAGTGGCGGCGCCGCGCCGGTCGATGCCGGCCGGAACGAGCCTCGACAATGGGACCGGCCCATCAGCGACGACCTCGTCGGGCCAGTTCACCGAGTCGGGGTCGCGCGCACGAATCTTCGGAACATCGTCGACCGCGAGGTCGAGTTTCGTCAGGCGGTTGTGCCACTGAGCGTCGATCGGTGCGAACGCGCTGAGCACAAGGAGATCGAATTTCTCGGCCTGCGATTTCCACGCCGGCAGGTCGTGCGGAAACAGCGGTCCACGGATTCCGCGACCGCGTCGCGTCACCGCGCGGGACGACACAGGGGCGGTGCGACGTGCTCGGGCCATGTAGTGGACATTACGACAGAGGAAAACGGAGGGATGCTCCCCGGTGTGTCCGGTTAGTCCCGGGGCCGGCGACACGCTACGCTCCGATGCGTGAGATCACTGCGTCGATGCTGCCGGCCTGGGTGCAAGAACCCTGCTGTTGCGACGCTGACCTACGTGTATTCGGACTCGACCGCGGTCGTGGGGCCCTTGGCCACGGTCGCAGAGCCACACTCGTGGGATCTGTGCGAAACACACGGATCGAGGATTACCGCGCCGAAGGGCTGGGAACTCGTCCGATACGAGGGGGCGTTCGACACCGCGACCCCGGACGAGGACGATCTCACCGCCCTCGCCGAAGCGGTACGCGAGGCAGGCATGGGCGAACGCGAGCGTGCCGAAGTGGATCCGGCCGAAGCCGAGGCCGCTCCGCGCGCGGCGGTTCCGTCGACCGCACGTACCGGCCGCCGAGGCCACCTACGGGTGCTGCCCGATCCCACGAGCTGACTCCGTCGCACTAGGCTGATTGCGGATCTGCGCCACGAGGAGGGCGCGGTGCAGTTCGACGATCAGGAGCGGAAACAGTGGCGAGATCTGCCGAATCGGTTGCAGCCGTGATCAAGGCGTACGACGTTCGCGGCGTGGTGGGGGCGCAGATCGACGAGGAGTTCGTCCGCGAGGTCGGTGCGTCGTTCGCGCGTCTCGTCCGGGACGACAGCGCCGCACGCCGAGTGGTGATCGGGCACGATATGCGAGAGTCGTCCCCGACACTGGCGAGTGCTTTTGCCGAGGGCGTCGTCGCACAGGGACTCGATGTGGTGCTCATCGGCCTCGCCTCCACTGATCAGCTGTACTTCGCCTCCGGCATCCTCGATGCCCCCGGTGCGATGTTCACCGCAAGCCACAACCCGGCCCAGTACAACGGCATCAAACTGTGTCGTGCCGGAGCGAAGCCGGTTGGGCAGGAGACCGGGCTCGCGACGATCTCCGCCGAGGTGATCGAAGGGGTACCGGCATACGACGGCGCTCCCGGCACGATCGGCGAACAGGACGTGCTCGAGCAGTACGCGTCGTTCGTGCGTGGACTTGTCGACCTGTCGCAGATGCGCCCACTCAAGGTGGCGGTCGACGCCGGCAACGGGATGGGCGGACACACCGTCCCTGCCACATTCGGTTCGCTCCCGATCGATCTGGTGCCGTTGTATTTCGAACTGGACGGCAACTTCCCCAACCACGAAGCGAACCCGCTCGATCCCGCGAATCTGGTCGATCTGCAGCGACTCGTCGTCGAGTCCGGCGCCGACGTGGGCCTCGCCTTCGACGGCGACGCGGACCGTTGCTTCGTCGTCGACGAGCGCGGTGAACCCGTGACGCCGTCCGCGGTGACTGCTCTGGTCGCAGAGCGTGAACTCGGCAAGGAACCGGGTGCCACGATCATCCACAACCTGATCACGTCACGTGTAGTCCCGGAGCTGGTCACGGAGCTCGGCGGGAAACCGGTACGCACTCGTGTCGGGCACTCGTTCATCAAGCAGCAGATGGCTGAGACCGGTGCGGTGTTCGGCGGGGAGCACTCCGCCCACTACTACTTCCGCGACTTCTGGGGCGCCGACTCCGGCATGCTCGCCGCGCTGCACGTCCTTGCCGCGCTCGCAGACCACGACGGCTCGCTGTCCCATCTCATGGCGTCGTACAACCGGTACGAGGGGTCGGGCGAGATCAACTCCACCGTCGCCGACGCGGCAGAACGGAGCGAGGCGGTGGTGGCCGCATTCGCCGACCGCGCCCGGTCCGTCGATCGGCTCGACGGAGTCACCGTCGAACTCCCCGGCAACCGGTGGTTCAATCTGCGCGCATCCAACACCGAGCCGTTGCTGCGGCTCAATGTGGAGGCTCCCACCCGTGCAGAGGTCGACGCGCTGGTCGAGGAGATCCTGGCCGTCGTGCGTGCGTGACGGAAGTATTCATGGCAGCGATAATCGAGGTACCCGGCGCGTACGTTGCGTCGGGCAGACTCGAATCTGCGAGGAGAGAAAGGGGACACGGTCGTGACAGCTCCCTCGCCGCTGTTCGACTTCGATGACGCGAGCGCCCTGATCGAGGCCGATGTCGACGGAATCCTGCGCAGTGCCGCGCTGGGGGGCGCGCAGATTCGCGCGAGCGTCGCTGCCGCGGACGAGCATGTGCGCGACCGGCTGGACGGTATCCACCCGCGCAGCGTCGTCCTCGTCGGAGGTGATGTCCGGGCCGGTCGCGCAGCGGAACTCGTGGTCGCGCTCTTCTCGGCTCACTGTGCTGTGCCCCTCGTGGCCTCTCCCACCACACCTCCATGGGTGGGTCCGCTCGACGTCGTGGTCGTCGCCGGAAACGACGCGGGCGATCCGACGCTCGCCGCGTCCATCGCCGGTGCGCTGCGGCGAAGCGCGGAGGTCGTGGTGGATGCTCCCGACGAAGGTCCCGTCCGTTCGGTGTCGGCCGGCCGTGCCGCGTTGCTCGCGCCCCGCGTACATGTCCCGACGGCCTATGCGTTCGCGCGACATCTCGCTGTGTTCTGCGCGGTGCTGGCATCGCTGGAGGCATCTCGGCTCGGGAGAGCGCTCCCCGACCTCGGGATGATCGCCGATTCGGTCGACGCCGAGTCTGCACGCGACCATCCGTCGAACGAGGTCTTCGAGAACCCGGCCAAGGCGCTGGCGGTGCGGATGCTGTCGAGGCGCGTGGTCGTCGCGGGGGAGTCGCCGGCCACCGCGGTCCTGGCACGACACGCCACGGATTCGCTCTTGCAGGTTGCCGGTGTGATCGCCACAGCCGCGGCCCTGTCGGACGCGCTGGTGGCGCGAGATCGTCTGCTCGATTCGACCGCTGCCGCCGACACCTACGATCCGTTCTTCCACGACGAGGAACTGGACGGGCCCGCGCCGGTCGCGCCGGTCCGGGTATTCGTGCTCAGTACGGATGAGGACCGACCGGCCGCGCGACGGCGAGCCGCGGCACTACCGGATATGGACTTGGTGTCTGTTGTGGGGGAGTTCGAGGCCCGTGAGGTACCGCCTGTGCTCGAGCAGGTGGCGGTGCTGACCGCGCGACTGGAAATGACTGCGGCCTATCTGCGACTGGCCGGTGGTCGGTAGTGGACCGTCTCGAAGGTGCAGTGCGCTCCTACGCGTGGGGCTCCCGCACTGCCATTGCAACGTTGTGCGGCAGGAACGTGCCGTCCGATCATCCGGAGGCAGAGCTGTGGTTCGGTGCGCACCCGGCCGATCCGGCTCGGGTGATCGACGACGGTCAGGCGCCCGTGTCGTTGCTCGAGCTGCTCGACGAGGATCCGCCCGCGCAGCTGGGTGCCGACATCGTCGAACGCTTCGGCCCGAAGTTGCCGTTCCTGTTGAAGTTGCTCGCAGCAGAGGAACCGTTGTCGCTGCAGGCGCATCCCAGTGCCGCGCAGGCCGTTGAGGGCTACGCACGCGAGGAGTCGTTGGGCGTGCCGCTCGACTCGTCGGTGCGCAATTACCGCGACCCGAATCACAAGCCCGAACTGGTCGTCGCGTTGACACGCTTCGAGGCCCTCGCGGGATTCCGCGCTGCGTCGCGCACCGTCGAGTTGCTCGAGGCGCTCCGTGTGCCCGAGCTCGAACCCTATGTGGGCCTGCTTGCGGGCCAGCCGGACTCCGACGGACTCCGTGCCCTGTTCACCACCTGGATCACGTTGCCGGCGCAGGCGCTCTCCGCGCTTGTTCCGCGTGTCCTGGACGGGTGCGTGACGTATCTCGCGACCGGAGACGCTCCCCGCGAATTCGTCGCCGAGGTGCGCACCGCATTGCAGCTCGCCGAGATCTATCCCGGTGACGCGGGTGTGCTTGCGTCGTTGTTGCTCAACCGGATCACCCTCGAACCGGGGCAGGGCCTGTACCTCGACGCGGGCAACCTGCACGCCTATCTGCACGGGATGGGCATCGAGATCATGGCGAACTCGGACAACGTCCTGCGCGGTGGCCTGACTCCCAAACACGTCGATGTGCCGGAACTGTTGAGGGTGCTCGATTTCGGTGCGCCCGGGGTTCCGATCCTCGAGGCGGACCCGGTGGGTCCGCATGAATGGCGGTATCGCACGCCGGCTCCGGAGTTCGCTCTGTCGAGGCTCGAACTCGATGCTGGCGAGAGCGTGTCGCTGGCGCCGTGCGGGCCGCAGATCCTGCTGTGCACGTCGGGTTCGGCCACGGTCGAATGCGGTGGTGAGCGCATCGAGTTGGGGCAGGGCCGCTCGGTGTGGCTTCCGGCATCCGATCCGAAGCAGGAGATTCGTGCGGGTGATGCCGATGTGCAGGTGTTCCGTGCTCGTCTCGGGGCCGGATCGGGCGGACTTGTGAGTGCCTGACAGCACAGGTCCGGGAGGGACGGACCGCTCGTGCGTTCGCGCTCGACGGCGAGGCAGAAGGGCAGACCTGTTGCTCACCGTGACGGACTGATCACCTGAGAGCCGGGCTGGGGCGCGTCGTGCTGCCGTGTGTTGTATAGCCTGGTGGGCATCCACCGATTGCCGATAGGAAGAGGCATCCGCACAGTGTCTGACAACACGCTCGTCGCCGACCAGATCAACGGGCTCGATTTCAAGGTCGCCGATCTGTCGCTGGCCGAGTTCGGCCGTAAAGAGATCCGCCTGGCCGAGCACGAGATGCCCGGGTTGATGGCGCTGCGCCGCGAGTACGCCGAGGTCCAGCCCCTGAAAGGTGCGCGGATCTCGGGTTCGCTGCACATGACGGTGCAGACCGCGGTCTTGATCGAGACGCTTGTGTCGCTCGGCGCGGAGGTCCGGTGGGCGTCGTGCAACATCTTCTCCACGCAGGACCATGCCGCGGCCGCCGTGGTCGTGGGCCCGCACGGCACGCCCGCGGAGCCGAAGGGTGTGCCTGTCTTCGCCTGGAAAGGGGAAACCCTGGGGGAGTACTGGTGGGCGGCCGAGCAGATGCTCACCTGGCCCGGCCAGGCAGCCAACATGATTCTCGACGACGGTGGTGACGCCACGATGCTCGTCCTCAAGGGAGCCCAGTTCGAGAAGGCGGGCGTCGTGCCGCCGACGGACGAAGAACAGGACTCCGCCGAGTACCAGGTGTTCCTGCAGTTGCTCCGCGAGTCGCTCGCAGCAGATTCGAAGAAGTGGTCGACGATCGCCGAGTCCGTCAAAGGCGTCACCGAAGAGACGACGACGGGTGTGTTGCGGCTCTACCAGCTGTCGGCGGCGGGTGAACTGGTGTTCCCCGCGATCAACGTCAACGACTCGGTCACCAAGAGCAAGTTCGACAACAAGTACGGAACCCGCCACTCGCTGCTCGATGGCATCAACCGCGGCACCGACGTCCTGATCGGCGGCAAGGCAGCGTTGGTCTGTGGCTACGGCGACGTCGGTAAGGGCTGCGCCGAGGCGCTGCGTGGCCAGGGTGCACGCGTGTCCGTCACCGAGGTCGACCCCATCAACGCCCTGCAGGCGATGATGGACGGCTTCGACGTCGTCACCGTCGAGGGCTTCATCGGCCGGGCCGACATCGTGATCACCTCGACAGGCAACAAGGACATCATCACCTTCGAGCACATGAAGGCGATGAAGCACCAGGCGATCCTGGGCAACATCGGTCACTTCGACAACGAGATCGACATGGCGGGGCTCGAACGTGCCGCCGATGTCACGCGGATCAACATCAAGCCGCAGGTCGACGAGTTCCGTTTCGCCGACGGGCACACGATCATCGTGCTGTCCGAGGGGCGTCTGCTGAATCTCGGCAATGCCACGGGTCACCCGTCGTTCGTCATGTCCAACTCCTTCGCGAACCAGGTGATCGCGCAGGTCGAACTGTGGACGAAGCCCGACGAGTACGACAACGAGGTCTACCGCCTGCCCAAACATCTCGACGAGAAGGTGGCACGGATCCACGTCGAGGCCCTCGGTGGCGAGCTCACCAAGCTGACCAAGGATCAGGCCGAGTACATCGGTGTCGACGTCGAGGGCCCGTACAAGCCCGAGCACTACCGGTACTGACACCGAGAACCCGGGGACGCGTATTCGTATGGGTGTTCTGATCGTCGTCGAAGGTCTCGACGGAGCCGGCAAACGGACGTTGTCCGCCGGCCTCGTCGAGGCTTGGCGTGCGCGTGGTTCGTCGGTGGCAACGCTCGCATTCCCGCGATACGGGCAGTCCGTGCACGCGGATCTGGGCGCCGAGGCACTACGTGGCGGGCACGGCGACACCGCCTCGAGCATCGAGGCGATGGCCCTGCTGTGGGCGTTGGATCGTCGTGACGCGGCGGACGCGATCCGAAAACTCCTTGCCGACAACGACATCGTGCTGCTCGATCGTTATGTGGCGTCGAACGCCGCGTACACCGCTGCGCGGCACCACGAGTCGGCATCGGGGGTGTCCGTCGAGTGGGTGCGCGAACTCGAGTTCGGCAGGTTCGGTCTTCCTACTCCGGATCTGCAAGTGCTGCTGCGGGTCCCCGTGAGTCTCGCGGCCGAGCGCGCACGCACGCGGGAGGCCGCAGATTCCACGCGCGATCGTGATGTCTACGAGCGTGACGGCGACCTGCAGGCGCGCACCGGTGCGGTGTACGACGGGCTCGCTGCGCAGCGGTGGGCGTCGGAGTGGATTGTGGCCGGACCGGATTCCGACCCGCAACAACTCGCCGTTCAGATCTCAAATCTGCTTCACAACGGTCAAGGAGTGACACGATAGAGGTCATGAAGCCGAGGATTCTGGTTGTCGACGACGATTCTGCTCTCGCAGAGATGCTCACGATCGTCCTGCGTGGTGAAGGGTTCGAGCCGTTCGTGGTGGGCGACGGGACTCAGGCTCTGGGGGCAGTACGTGAGATCCGCCCCGACCTCGTCCTGCTCGATCTGATGTTGCCGGGCATGAACGGGATCGACGTGTGCAGGGTGCTCCGGTCGGATTCGGGCGTGCCCATCGTGATGCTCACGGCGAAGTCGGACACCGTCGATGTGGTTCTCGGCCTCGAATCGGGTGCCGACGATTACATCGTCAAGCCGTTCAAGCCGAAAGAACTCGTCGCACGGGTGCGGGCACGACTGCGCCGGACCGAGCAGGAACCCGCCGAGATGCTCTCCATCGGCGAGATCTCGATCGACGTTCCCGCGCACAAGGTCAGCCGCGGAGACGAGCAGGTCTCTCTCACCCCGCTCGAGTTCGATCTCCTCGTCGCACTCGCGCGGAAGCCGCGGCAGGTGTTCACCCGTGAGGTGTTGCTCGAGCAGGTGTGGGGATACCGGCATGCTGCTGACACCCGCCTGGTGAACGTTCACGTGCAGCGTCTGCGCGCGAAGGTCGAGAAGGATCCCGAGAACCCCGAGGTCGTGCTGACTGTCCGGGGGGTCGGCTACAAGGCCGGACCGCCGTGATCCGTGGTTACCGTCTGCGGCGGAGGATCACACGGAGAACTCTGCCGCTGCTGAGGTGGTCACGCACGCTGAGTCATGGGCTCGCGCAGACTTGGCGTCGATCACTGCAGCTGAGGGTCGTCGCATCGACCCTTACTCTGTCGTTGATCGTGATGCTCGTGCTGGGCGTCGTCCTCACGAGCCAGATCACCGACCGGCTCCTCGAAGTCAAGATCGATGCGGCCACCGAAGAGATGGAGCGCTCCCGCGCACTGGTCGAAGCTCAGCTGGCGGGAGCAGATGATTCCGGCTCGCTGACCGTCCGGCTCGACGGCGCCGCCGCGACCCTGACCAACAGGGGCAGCGATGCGGGACAGGACACGGGTGTCGCCGGTACCTTCGACCCGGTGCTCATCGTTCCCGGCGACGGACCGCGGGCGCCGACGGCGAGCGGTGCGGCCGATCAGATCCCGCAGAATCTGCGCGCGTTCGTCCAGAACGATCAGATCGCGTATCAATTCGCGACGGTCGACGACCCGGACGGGTATTCCGGTCCGGCATTGATCGTGGGCAGTCCGACCGAGTCCGACATCTCGACTCTCGAGCTGTATCTGGTGTTTCCCCTGGGCGGTGAGGAGAACACGCTGGCGCTGGTCCGCGGAACTCTTCTCGTCGGCGCCGGCGTACTCCTGGTGTTGCTGGCGGCGATCTCGATGATCGTCGCCCGGCAGGTTGTTCTGCCCATTCGATCGGCATCGCGTATCGCGGTGCGTTTTGCGGACGGCCGGCTCAAGGAACGCATGCCGGTGCGCGGTGAGGACGACATCGCGCGCTTGGCGATGTCTTTCAACGAGATGGCAGAGAGCCTGTCGCGGCAGATCACTCAGCTCGAAGAATACGGAAATCTGCAGAAGCGGTTCACATCCGACGTCAGTCATGAGCTCCGCACGCCGCTGACCACGGTCCGGATGGCTGCCGATCTCATTCACGACGGCAGCGACGAACTGGATCCCTCACTCAAGCGTGCCTCCGAGCTACTGGTCGCCGAACTCGACAGGTTCGAGTCGCTGCTGAACGATCTGCTGGAGATCAGCCGCCACGACGCCGGGGTCGCGGAACTCGCGTCCGAGCAACTCGACCTGCGCATGTGCGCGCGGGCAGCGATCGGAACGGTCCGTCACCTCGCGCGTGAGACGGCCACCGAATTGATCGTGGACCTGCCCGACGAGGCCGTCGACGCGGACGTCGATCCGCGCCGCGTCGAGCGGATCCTGCGCAATCTGCTCGCGAACGCCATCGATCACGGCGAGGGCAAACCGATCCTGCTGCGATTGCGCGCCGACGACAATGCCGCCGCGTTCGTTGTGCGCGACCAAGGTGTCGGTCTGCGTCCGGGTGAGGAGAAACTCGTCTTCAACCGGTTCTGGCGGTCCGACCCGTCGCGGGTGCGACGTTCGGGTGGAACCGGCTTGGGGCTGGCGATCAGCGTCGAGGACGCGAATCTGCACAACGGGAAACTGGAGGCCTGGGGGGAACAGGGCCGGGGCGCGAGCTTCCGGTTGACGCTGCCGCGCGTTCGGGGGCGTAAGGCGGGCCGGAGCCCGCTTCCGCTCGTGCCCACAGCGGTTCATGCGGTCCAGGGCAAGCCGCCCCCGGCCGTGCCAGAAGTCGAGAACGGAGTCGTCGAGCACGCGGCAGCTCCTGACCACAGCGCAGCTCCTGACCACAGCGCACAACCTGGACAGAGCAGCCCGACCCATGGGGCCGGCACGAACGGCAGCGCGGGAACGAACGAGCCCGCACCATCCGAAGGAGCCGCGACATGAGCCGCTCGCGTTCACGTGTCCTCGGCCCGGTGATCGTCTTGCTGTCGGCGCTCGCATTGGTGGTGTCGGGTTGTGCGAGTCTCCCCGATTCCTCGTCACCCCAGGCCATCGGGACGATCGACCGGGGGCCCGCGACGACGGAGGTCCCTGCGCCCGAACCGGGACGCGAACCCGACCTGCTCCTCCGTGATTTCCTCCAGGCGAATACCGACCCCGCCAATCGCCACGTCGCCGCCCGTCAATTCCTCACAGCGGAGATGTCGGGTCGGTGGGACGATGCGGCCAGCGCCACGATCGTGGACAAGGTCGATGTGCTGGCCGACGAACGTGACAACGACAGCGCGACGTACGTCGTGCGCGCGAACATCGTCGGACATCTCGAGGAAGGCGGCCTCTACCGCGCCGACAGCGGTGATCTCGAGGCGAGGTTCACGCTGGTCCGGGACGACGGCGAATGGCGGATCGACCAGATGCCGCCGGGCGTGATCATGGACAAGCCCCGGTTCCTCAACAGCTATCAGCGTCGGTCGCTGTACTTCGCCACACCCGACGGCAGCACCGTCGTTCCCGATCCCCGATGGATCTCCGGAACACCCGAGCAGGCGGCGACACAGCTGATCGGTCTTCTCGTCGAAGGTCCAAAACCCTCGCTTGCCCCGGCGGTCCACAACGAGCTGGCCGATGCAAGAATCCTCGGGTCGATCACCAAGGCGGACGGTCGGACCGGTCAGGTCGGTGTGGGGCTGGGCGGGATCCGGTTGGATTTCGGCGGACTTGCGGCGCTGACAGAACCGGCTCGGGAACTTCTGGCGGCCCAAGTGATCTGGACCTTGGCCAACGCCGAGATCGCGGGACCGTACGTCCTGCTCGCCGACGGGCAGCCGCTCGACGAGCGCTATCCGAACGGGTGGACCACCGCAGATGTGGCATCGATGAATCCCCTCGCGACCTCGGGGACGCCCCTCGGGTTGCATGCTCTGCTCGGCGGCAGTCTGGTCAGTGTCGCAGAGACCGGCGTCACCCCGGTGCAGGGCTTCTTCGGATCGGTCGACAACCTTCGCTCGGTCGGGATGTCACGGGACGGTGCGCTTCTGGCGGCGGTGGCCGATACCGGTCGGCCGGCACCGGAACCCGCTGCGGAACTCGTGGTCGGTGCCTACAACGACGGATCACCCGAGCCGGCGGTCGAAGGGGAATCGATCACGCGGCCGTCTTGGGCGCCCGACAGCAATTCCGTGTGGGCGGTTGTGAACGGCACTGCAGCTGTGAGGGCAGTCAGGGAACCTGGGAGCGGCCGGGTCACGGTGGTGGGGGTCGAAGCCGGAGCGATTCGCGCGCTCGGCGGCCGCATCAGCGAGTTGCGTCTGTCACGCGACGGCGTGCGTGCCGCGATGATCGTCGACGGGCGTGTCTATATCGCGATCGTGGTGCAGACCCCGAACGGCGAGTTCTCGTTGACGAGCCCACGCGAGATCGCGTTCGACCTGGGTGGCCCCGCACTCTCGTTGGACTGGAGTACCGCCGACACCGTCGTGGTCTCCCGCTCGGCGTCCGACATCCCGGTCGTTCAGATCGCAATCGACGGGTCACGAATGGATGCGCTTCCGAGTCGCAACCTGACACCTCCGGTCGTCGCGGTCGAGGCGTCGACAACCACCGAGTACGTTGCCGACACGAGAGCGGTGTTCCAGCTCAACAACAGCGATCCCGCGGGAGATCGTTACTGGCGGGAGGTTCCGGGCCTGGCCGGGTTGACCGCCGTGCCGGTATTACCGGGCTGATCTGTCGTACCGGGTAGGCACACTGTGCGGGTGCTGTCGACGTTGCTCGATCTCGTGCTCCCGGTCCGCTGCGGCGGCTGCGACTCGCCGGGGGTGCCGTGGTGCCGTGACTGTGCCCGCGAGCTGAACGACCCACCGGCGCAGGTGCGTGTGCGTGTCGATCCGGGGGTGCCGGTGTGGGCGCTCGGGACGTACTCGGGTGCTCGACGCAGGGCTGTCATCACGGCCAAGGAGCGTGGTCGCCGCGACCTCGCGACACCGCTCGGCCTGGCTGCAGCGGTCGCAATCGCTCGTGTGCGACGGTGGGGTGAGCTTCCTGACGGGCCGCTCATCGTGGTGCCTGCCCCGACCCGCGCCCGGGTCGCGCGTGCGCGAGGAGGCGACCCGGTCACGCGGATGGCCCGCTGCGCGGCCATGCACGACCCGTCGCTTCACGTGCATCCGATGTTGGTCACGGGTACCGGGGTGCGCGACTCGGTGGGGCTGTCCGCGGCGCAACGACAGACCAATCTCGCCGGACGGATCTCGATTCGTGCCGAGTCGATGCCGCGTGGACTTCCCGTGCTCGTGCTCGACGACATCGTCACGACCGGAGCGACCACGACGGAGGCTGTCCGAGTGCTCCGAAAGGCGGGGTTTCGGACGTCCGGAGTTCTGGTGATCGCACGTGCCTGACGGCATCTGTGTGGTAGGCGACAGGGTGCCGAAGAAGTGAATTCGATCGGAACAGTGGCGCACCTTCCGGTTACGTACTACCGTCGGCCTCAGACCCGGAAACAACAAGGTAGACGGGTAGAAACACTCGATCTTCCCTGTTCCGGGCAGGGCGCCGAAGGCGCTCATCGATCCTGCCGGTGCGCGTGCTGCACCGGCCGTACGCGGGAGGTACGAGTGACGACCCCTTTGAATTCCACCGACGTGGTCGCCGAGGCAGGCGACTCCGCTCCGCAGACCGTGAACGCCGACGTCGTGGTGAAAGGCCGCAACGTCGAGGTCCCAGATCATTTCCGGATCTACGTGTCGGAGAAGCTGGCTCGGCTCGAACGGTTCGACCCGACGATCTTCCTGTTCGACGTCGAACTCCAGCACGAACGCAACCGCCGCCAGATGAAGAGTTGTCAGAGGGTCGAGATCACCGCCCGAGGGAAAGGGCCCGTCGTCCGCGCGGAAGCTGCGGCCGACAGCTTCTACGCTGCGTTCGAATCGGTGACCGCCAAGCTCGAATCTCGGTTGCGTCGGACGAAGGATCGCCGCAAGGTGTCCTACGGCGACAAGACCCCGGTGTCGGTGGCAGAAGCAACGGCAGAGCTCGCGCAAGACGATTCTCTCGGGATCTCGCCGGACCTGAGCCTCGACAGACACGAACCGGAGCCGGAAGGGCCCGGCCGGATCGTCCGCACGAAGGAACACACGGCGGATCCGATGACGGTCGACGACGCGTTGTACGAGATGGAACTCGTGGGTCACGACTTCTACCTCTTCCATGACAAAGAGACCGACAAGCCATCGGTGGTATACCGCCGTCATGCGTTCGACTACGGGTTGCTCAGACTCGGATGACATCCGTCTGAGACGGCGGTGAGGTAGTCGCTATCGCCGTTCATTCGAGAGAACGCCTACCATGGAATCCGGCCGGGGTCCGAAAGGCCTCGGCCGGATTTCATTGTCCGTGCAGGTACCCGAGATTGAGGACGAACACACCAGTGCTGTCGCTGACGAAGCTGCTCCGATTCGGTGAAGGTCGCATGCTCAAGCGGCTCAAGCACATCGCAGAGCACGTCGAATCCATCGCCCCGGAGTTCGAAAGCCTGACCGATGCGGAGCTGCAGGCCAAAACCGCAGAGTTCCGTGGTCGTTTGCAGGACGGCGAGACTATCGATGACCTGCTTCCGGAGGCGTTCGCGACGGCTCGGGAAGCGTCGTCCCGCGTCATCGGCCAGAAGCACTACACCGTGCAGATCATGGGTGGTGCCGCCTTGCACTTCGGCAATATCGCCGAGATGAAGACCGGTGAGGGCAAAACCCTCACCTGTGTTCTTCCGGCCTACCTCAATGCTCTGACCGGTGACGGCGTCCACGTGGTCACTGTCAACGACTACCTCGCCAAGCGCGACTCCGAGTGGATGGGACGTGTCCACCGGTTCCTCGGTCTCGACACCGACGTGATCCTCTCCGGCCTCACCCCGGCCCAGCGGCGCTCTGCATATGCGGCCGACATCACGTACGGCACGAACAACGAGTTCGGTTTCGACTACCTGCGCGACAACATGACGCACTCACTCGACGACCTGGTGCAGCGCGGGCACAATTTCGCTGTCGTCGACGAGGTCGACTCGATCCTCATCGACGAGGCCCGTACCCCGCTGATCATCTCGGGTCCGGCCGACGCCTCGAGTAAGTGGTATGCGGAGTTCGCGCGCATCGTGCCGATGCTGAAGGTCGATGTCCACTACGAAGTGGACATCAAGAAGCGCACCATCGGTGTGCACGAGGCCGGCGTCGAATTCGTCGAAGATCAGCTCGGTATCGACAATCTGTACGAGGCGGCCAACTCTCCGCTGGTCAGCTACCTCAACAACGCGATCAAGGCGAAAGAGCTCTACACCAAGGACAAGGACTACATCGTCCGCGACGGAGAGGTCGTCATCGTCGACGAGTTCACCGGACGTGTGCTGTCCGGCCGCCGCTACAACGAGGGCATGCACCAGGCGATCGAGGCCAAGGAAAAGGTCGAGATCAAGGCAGAGAATCAGACCCTCGCCACCATCACGCTGCAGAACTACTTCCGGCTCTACGACAAGCTCTCGGGCATGACCGGTACAGCCGAGACCGAAGCAGCCGAACTCCACCAGATCTACGACCTCGGTGTCATCCCGATCCCGACCAACCGCCCGATGATCCGTGTGGACCAGGGCGACCTCATCTACAAGTCCGAAGAAGCGAAGTTCGCTGCCGTGGTGGATGACGTCGTCGAGCGGCACCGCAACGGCCAGCCCGTCCTGATCGGTACTACCAGCGTCGAACGTTCGGAGTACCTGTCGAAGCAGTTCACCAAGAAGGGCGTGCAGCACAGCGTCCTCAACGCGAAGTTCCACGAGCAGGAAGCGCAGATCATCGCGGAGGCCGGCCGGGCGAGTGCGGTCACTGTGGCGACCAACATGGCGGGCCGTGGCACCGACGTGGTGCTCGGCGGCAACCCCGACATCCTTGCCGACATCGCGTTGCGGAAGCGTGGTCTGGATCCGGTCACCACGCCGGAGGAGTACGAGGCCGCGTGGGACCGGACCCTCGAGCAGATCAAGGCCGAGGTCAAGGCAGACGCAGAGCGGGTGCGTGAAGCCGGCGGACTGTACGTCCTCGGCACCGAGCGACACGAGTCGCGACGTATCGACAATCAGCTGCGTGGTCGTTCCGGTCGTCAGGGCGATCCAGGTGAGTCCCGGTTCTACCTGTCGCTCGGCGATGAGCTGATGCGGCGCTTCAACGGCGCGGCACTCGAATCGATCATGACCCGGCTCAACCTGCCGGACGACGTCCCGATCGAGGCGAAGATGGTGTCGAAGGCCATCAAGAGCGCACAGACGCAGGTCGAGCAGCAGAACTACGAGATCCGCAAGAATGTCCTCAAGTACGACGAGGTGATGAACCAGCAGCGCACCGTCATCTACGAGGAGCGTCGCCGGATTCTGCGTGGCGAGGATCTCGAAGGTCAGGTTGAGCGCATGCTCACGGATGTCGTCACCGCGTACGTCGACGGCGCCGCTGCTGAGGGCTACGTCGAGGACTGGGACCTCGAGCAGCTGTGGACTGCGCTCAAGACGCTCTACCCCGTCACCGTGGACTACAAGAAGCTCGTTGCGGAGAACGAGGATCTCGACCGCAATGAGCTGCGCGAGATCCTGTTGCAGGACGCACGCGAGGCATACGCGCGTCGCGAGTCCGAGATCGAGGGCATTGCCGGTGACGACGCGATGCGCGAACTCGAGCGGCGGGTGCTGCTTTCGGTTCTCGACCGCAAGTGGCGCGAGCATCTCTACGAGATGGACTACCTCAAGGAGGGCATCGGGTTGCGGGCGATGGCTCAGCGCGACCCCCTCGTCGAGTATCAGCGCGAAGGCTTCGACATGTTCACGGGGATGCTCGAGGGCCTCAAGGAGGAGTCGGTCGGGTTCCTGTTCAACCTGCAGGTCGAGGCGAACGCGACCCAGGCGCAGGCAGCCGGAGGCGGAGTTGCCGTCACCCCCGCGTCCGCGGCTGCGGCTGCCCGCAACGCACCGTCGATGGCCAAACCTGCCCAGCAGCCCCAGCAGCCCCAGCAGCCTCAACGGCTACAACCCCAGCAGCAACGCGCGCCTCAGCAGCAACCCGTGCCCCGGCAGCAACCCGCTCCGACGGCGCTGCGAGCGAAGGGACTCGACGAAACCGAGCGTCGACTCACGTACACCGGACCGGCAGAGGACGGTCGCGCGCACGTCGCCCGGAGCGCCGGCCCGAACGAGGGGGCAGCCCCCCAGCAGGGCGGGACGCGCCGGGAACGCCGTGCCGCTGCCCGCAGGGAGGCCAAGACGAATCGGCAGGGCTGATCGCGTCTCGGGTGATCCCGTTCAGCCGAGCCACAGGGTAGTGATGACCCAGCCGTGACGGGTGTGTCCGCGCGCCGGTGTGCGCACCATTCGTCCGGCCATCGCGAACACTCGATGTCCGCGCGCATACGACCCGAACAATTCTGCCGTGCGGGCATCGATCGTCTGCAGGCGTGCGCGGAGCACAACGGCCGAGTCCGCTTCGGTTCGCGCACGACGCGCCGCACTGAAGGTCGTGACCAGCGCCGGGGTGAGGACCGTCGAGAGTTGGGCGTCCGGTCGGCGGCCGTCTACGACTTCGAGTACGAGCCGCACGGCGAGGTCTGCGAATCGGCGCGCGCTCGGATCGACGCTGAGGGTGTGACCCTGCGTCGGTTGTTCCACTGAGTGGTGCGGTCGACGCCGATCCGCGGCGGTACGGGTGCGGATTCGCCCGGACCGACCGGAGTGCGGCGTGGTTCGGCGCAGGACACTCGGACGATGGCCGGTGCAGGGATCCTGAACCGGGGGTTCGAAGTGTGGAACGGGTTGGATGAAGCGGCCGGACTGTGGACGTGACATTGGCAGAACTCCCGGAGCGTCGACTGGAACCGGCCGGCGAATGCCGGTCGGTGTTGGGCTCCGGGAGAGGACGGAACCAGGCCTATCGTGGCATATCGTTGCGGAGGGGACTCGGCGACACGGTCGGGGACAGGGGAGAAACGGTGCTGCGTGGATTGATCTTGGACTTCGGGGGTGTTCTTGCCGGTCCGGGTACGGAGGCAGACGCGCTGTGGACGATGGTCGCCCAGTTGCGTCGCCAAGGCGTGCGCACGGCGATCCTGAGTAACGATCCCGGTGGTTCCGGGCCGGGTGCGCGTTCTCTGCGTCACCTCGGATCGGGCCGCATGGTCGACGAGGTCATCCTGTCCGGCGACGTCGGCGTCGCGAAACCCGACTCACGGAGTTATCTCCTGGCCGCACGACGGTTGGCTCTGGAACCGTCGCACTGCGTGTTCGTCGACGATCTCGTCGTGAACGTGCGCGCCGCCGCCGCGGTCGGGATGGTCGGTGTCCACCACGACGTTGCGCGCGCAACGAGGGCGGAGTTGGCCGTACTCTTCAGTGTCGATGGAGCATCGGACGATGCAGACGGGATCGAGGGGGGCGCTTCGGTATGACGAACCGCATGACGGCGCAGGATGCATCGTTCTACTACCTGGAGACCAGCACTACTCCGATGCACATCGGATCGTTGGCCATCCTCGAACCTCCGGAAGGTGGACTCGAGTACGAGAGTGTCGTCCGGCTCGTCGAGAAGCGTCTTCCGGAAGTCTCGAGATATCGGCAGAAGGTTCGCGAAGTAGCGTTCGGTCTGGCGCGTCCGGTCTGGGTCGACGATCAGGATTTCGACATCACCTATCACGTACGACGCTCGGCGTTGCCCCGGCCAGGATCGGACGAGCAACTGTTCGACTTGATCGCGCGTCTGGTTTCCCGTCCCCTCGATCGCACACGCCCACTGTGGGAGATGTATCTCGTCGAAGGCCTCGCCGACGGTCGGGTCGCGTTGTTCACCAAATCCCACTCCTCGCTCGTCGACGGCGAGGATTCCCTCGAGATCGGGCAGGTGCTCTTCGACCGCACCCCCGAGCCACGCGAGGTTCCCGAGGAACTCTGGATGCCCGAGCAGGAGCCGTCGGACACCGCGCTGCTGGTGGGTGCACTCGCCGACTTGGTGGCGCGGCCCGGTGAAGCAGTGGCAGCGGTGCGCACGGCGCTCGATGATTTCGCGTCGACGGTCTCGGAGACGGTCGACGTGGTGGGCAGGCTCGCGCGCACTGCCGCGCAGTCCGCGCCGGAATCGCCGTTGAATGCCCCGATCTCACGTAGCCGCCGGTTCACGGTCGTGCACTCCGGCCTCGATCCCTATCGGAAGATTCGTGCGCGCTACGGTTGCACGATCAACGACGTGGTCCTCGCCGTCATCGCGGGTGCGTTGCGTTACTGGCTGTTGTCCCGCGGGGAGCCGGTCACCGAGGCCACCACCGTACGCGCGATAGTGCCGATGTCGGTCTACACGCAGGAGCCGGAGGGGTCGGCCGGTGACAGCGACACCATCCAGGTCCACCCCCAGGGAGAGGTGTCCTCGTTCCTGGTGGATCTGCCGGTCGGTGAGCCGAATGCGGTGGTGCGCCTGTCGCACATCGCCCACGCGGGTGAAGCCTATTCGCGGCAGCGGCGCAGGATCGCCGCACAGACGATGATCCGGCTGTCGGGTTTCGCGCCCGCCACGATGCACGCGGTGGGGGCCCGGGTCGCGACGGGATTCTCGCAGCGGATGTTCAATCTCATGATCACCAACGCACCCGGCCCGCAGCACGCTCTCTATCTTGCGGGGGCACGGGTTCTGGCGATGTATCCGGTGTCGCCGTTGCTCAAGACGCAGGCGCTCAGCGTTGCCCTCACATCGTACGACGGCAACATCTACTACGGTTTGAATGCAGACCGCGATGCCATGCCCGACGTGGATGTCCTCGCATCATTACTGCACGAATCGCTCGAGGAGTTGTTGGATGCCAGTAGGTGAGAAGTGACGCGCGTCTATGTACCGGCGACGCTCGCGATGTTGCAGCGGCTCGTGGCCGACGGAGAAATCGATGCCGTGAGCGGGACGGCCTTCGCCGTCACTGCTGCGCTGCGTGAGGCATACACCGCAGGGGACGACGACGAGCTGGCCGAGGTCGCGATGGGGGAGGCGGCCCGAGCCTCACTGCGATTGCTCGGGTCAGAGGACAACGCCGGGACCCTCGGACCGAGGCGGGTCGTGATCGCGGCCGATGTCGACGGTGCGACACCCCGACCCGATCTCGACGATGCGGTGGTGAGGCTCGACGCGGCGCTCTCGATGTCGGCTGTCGCGTCGGTCCACGTCGACCTCGGTACTGCCGAGAGCGACGTGGCGCGTGCCGTGGCGATGATCGACGCGGCCGATCTCGGCGACGAAGAAGCAGAATTCGTGCTCGGCGACGCCGAAGACCACGAACTCGCGTGGTACGCCGCTCAGGAGCTACCGTTCCTGCTCGAACTTCTCTGAGGTCTCGTAACCTACGCCACCGTAACTTCTGCTAACCTACGGTGGCGTAGGAATCAGCGAGGAGAAGGTGTCGGATGGGTTTGAAGGAATGGATCGAGAAGCCGGCGGCCCATGTCGTGTCTTCGGAGCGGTCCCTGTCCAATGTGGTGCGTGGTGCCGTCGCACGCGTGACCACGCCGCTGTTGCCCGACGACTACCTTCATCTGGTCAATCCGCTCTGGTCCGCACGTGAGCTCCGTGGTCGCATCGTCGCGGTGCGTTCGGAGACGCCCGACTCGGCCACCATCGTCATCCGTCCGGGCTGGGGTTTCGACTTCGAGTACGAGCCGGGACAGTACATCGGCATCGGTCTGCACATCGAAGGGCGCTGGCATTGGCGTTCGTATTCGCTGACCTCCACGCCGGTTCGCAACGACAAACTCATCTCGATCGCTGTGAAAGCGATGCCCGAGGGTTTCCTCTCCAGTCACCTGGTCAGCGGTGTTCCGGCCGGAACCGTCATTCGGCTCGCGGCCCCGCAGGGTGACTTCGTCCTTCCTGATCCGCCCCCCGCGAAGATCCTCTTCCTCACAGCAGGCAGCGGCATCACGCCGATCATCTCGATGCTCCGGACGCTCGACCGTCGTGCGACCGAGCGCGGTGCCGAGATCCCGGATGTGGTCCATGTCCACTCGGCACCCACCCGCGACAGCGTGATGTTCCGTTCCGAACTGGAGGGGTTCGACGAGACCCACGAACGGTTCCGGTCGCACGTGCGGTTCACGCGCGAACAGGGCAAGTTCGCCCTGTCGAGTCTCGACGAGGTGTGCCCGGACTGGCGTGAGCGCACCGTCTGGGCGTGCGGACCTCAGGCGATGCTCGACGATATCGCTGCCCATTGGAAGGACGCGGGTATCGACGAGTTGCTCCACCTCGAGCGATTCGCGGTCTCCCGTGCCGACACGTCGGGATCCGGCGGTACGGTCACTTTCGCGAAGTCGGGCAAGACGGTCACCATCGACGGCGCAACCACTCTGCTCGAGGCGGGGGAGAGTGTCGGTGCTCTCATGCCGTTCGGCTGCCGCATGGGAATCTGTCAGACTTGTGTGGTGCCGTTGGACAAAGGGCACATCGTCGACCTCCGGTCGGGCAAGGAGCATGCAGAGGGCGAGCGCGTCCAGACCTGCATCTCCGCGGCCGCAGGCGACTGCACGCTCGACGCCTGACCGCGTCGTTCCCATGCAGCGTCGTTCACCACAGCGTCGTTCAACACAGGGGGAAGGGCCCCGTTGGCTATCAGCGATATTCGAGAATTCGCGCATCTGACCGACGCCGATGTCGAAGCACTCGGACGCGAGTTCGACGCGATTCGAAACGATATCGAGCGTTCGCGCGGTGTGCGTGATGCGCGGTACATCCACAACACCATTCGGTTGCAGCGGACCCTCGAGGTGGTCGGGCGTGTGGCGCTGTTCCGGTCGCGAGAACGGACGTGGTGGCTTCTCGGTGCCGCAGCGCTGTCGCTGTCGAAGATCATCGAGAACATGGAGCTCGGGCACAACGTGATGCACGGGCAGTGGGATTGGATGAACGATCCCGAGATCCATTCGACATCGTGGGAGTGGGACCAGACGGGCCCGTCCGAACAATGGAAGCGCGCCCACAATTACGCGCACCACACCTACACGAACATCGTGGGGATGGATGAGGACGTCGGATTCGGTATCCTCCGGATGACCCGCGACGAGAAATGGCGTCCGATCAACCTCCTGCAGCCGGTGGCGAACGTGATTCTCGCCGCGACCTTCGAGTGGGGTATCGCGCTGCACGATCTGTCGGCTACGAAAGACCTTGCCGGTATTCCTAGTACGCAATGGAATTCGGGACCAAACAAGGAATTCGCCCTCAAGGCGGGCAAGCAGGTTCTCAAGGACTGCGTGCTGTTTCCTGCGGTGACGGGCCCCGCGTGGCGGTCGACGCTGAAGGCGAATCTCACGGCGAACCTCGTCCGCAACATCTGGGCGTACGCGGTGATCTTCTGCGGGCATTTCCCGGACGGTGCGGAGAAGTTCACTCCCGACGAGTTCGAACGAGAGACGCGCGCGCAGTGGTATCTGCGTCAGTTGCTCGGTAGCGCGAACATCTCGGGCGGCAAGATCGTGGGATTCCTGACCGGCAATCTGAGCTATCAGATCGAGCATCACCTGTTTCCGGATCTGCCGAGCAATCGGTACCCCGAGATCGCGGCCCGGGTCCGTGCGTTGTGCGCAAAATACGATCTGCCCTACACGACCGGATCGTTGGGGCGTCAGTACTGGCTCGCCCTGCGGACGATTCACAAGCTCGCACTTCCGGACAGGTTCTTGAAGGCGACATCCGACGACGCGCCCGAGACATCGTCCGAGCGCAAGTTCCGGCAACTGCGTGCGAATGTGGCGTTGCCGACCATCACCACAGACCCGATCACAGGCCGGCGACGGGGTCTGCTGACCGCGCTGCGGGCACATGCGGAGCACGCAGTAGCGGCACGTCGCGCGAAGGCTGCTGTGCGACAGGGGAAGACGCTCGCGCCCAGTCGTTCGTGATTCCGGTCACAGCGGCGAACTCATCAACCTACGGAGCCGTAACCTACGGTAGGGTAACTGCATGGCGATTTCGGATGTCAAGGAGTACGCGCACCTCACCGAGGCCGACGTCGAGGCGATCGGCCGCGAACTCGACGCGATCAGGCGCGACGTGGAAGAGTCGCGCGGTGAGCGTGATGCCCGCTATGTCCGTAACACCATCCGGCTGCAGCGTGGACTCGAGATCGGAGGGCGCGTCGTCCTGCTCGGTTCACGGAAACGCCCCCTCTGGATTCTCGGGACGGCCATGCTCTCCCTGTCGAAGATCATCGAGAACATGGAGCTCGGGCACAATGTGATGCACGGGCAGTGGGATTGGATGAACGACCCGGAGGTGCACTCGGCGAGCTGGGAGTGGGACAACGCCGACCCGTCAGCGCACTGGAAGATCACCCACAACTACCACCACCACAAGTACACCAATATCCTGGGCATGGACGACGATGTCGGATACGGTCTGCTCCGGGTCACACGCGATCAGCGCTGGAAGCCGTTCTACCTCGGCAACATCGCCTACAACGCGCTCCTCGCCTCCCTGTTCCAGTACGGGATCGCGATTCAGTTACTCGAACTCGGCAAGGTCATCCAGGGCCGTGACGATCGCGAACTGACGAAGGTCCGTGGCAAGGAGGTACTCGCCAAGATCGGCAAGCAGAACCTCCGCGACTACGTTGTCTACCCGGCGCTCACCGGGAAGGCGTGGAAGTCGACGATCAAGGCCAACGCCACCGCCAACTTCGTCCGCAACCTGTGGACCAACGCCGTGATTTTCTGTGGCCACTTCCCGGACGGTGCCGAGAAGTTCACCAAGAACGATATCGAGAACGAGACCCACGCCGAGTGGTATCTGCGACAGATGCTGGGGTCGGCGAACATTTCGGGGGGCAAGGTCATGGATTTCATGACCGGCAATCTGAGTTACCAGATCGAGCACCACATCTACCCGGATCTGCCGTCGAATCGGTACGCCGAGATCGCGGTGCGCGTGCGCGAACTGTGCGACAAGTACGACCTGCCGTACACGACCGGTCCGCTCGCGGTGCAGTACTGGAAGTCGTGGCGAACCATCGCCAAGCTGTCGCTTCCCGACAAATACCTCACGGACACGCGTGACGCAGCGCCGGAAACCGCGTCCGAGGTCGGCTTCGGCGGGGCCGCCGAAGTGGATCCGGTCACGGGGCGCAGGCTGGGTCTGGCCACCACCATCGAGAAGACCCGTAAGCGTGGTTTCGTCCGCCGTGTGCTCGGGATGCGCTGACCGGACGTCGCGAACAGACTCGGGAGCCCGGTTTCGTTTCGGCGAGGCCGGGCTCGCGCACGTATGGCCTACCAGGTGTCGTTCGTGGCCAGTGCGGCGAGCAGGTCTCGTACGGTCATCGCCCGGCGCAACGACTGACCTTCGAGCTTGTCGAGTGCGCACTCGGGATCCGCGGGCGGGCCGAGATGGGTGCACCCGCGCGGACACTGTTCGACGGCGACCGCGAGATCGGAGAATGCGCCGATGACGTCGTCGGGTTCGATGTGCGCGAGTCCGAACGACCGGATGCCGGGCGTGTCGACCACCCAACCGCCGGCCGGGAGCGGCAGTGCCACGGACTGCGTGGACGTATGACGTCCTTTACCCACTCCGGACACGACGCCGGTGGCGCGTTCGGCGTCGGGGACGAGCCGATTGACCAAGGTGGATTTGCCCACCCCGGAATGGCCGATCAGCGCCGTGACACGGCCCTGCAACAGTGCGGTCAGCTCGGCGAGGCCGTCGTCCTGCCCGGCGAGCACCACCGGGACAGCGAGATCTGCAAAATGTGCGGCGAACTCGTCTGGATCGGCCAGGTCGCTCTTCGTCAGGCACAGCACCGGCGTCAGACCACCCGTGTATGCGGCCACCAGCGCGCGCTCGACGAGGCCGGTGCGCGGTGGCGGGTCGGCCAGCGCGACCACGATCAGCAGGTGTGAGGCGTTGGCTACCACCACCCGCTCGTACGGGTCGGTGTCGTCCGCGGTGCGTCGCAGTACGGTGGTGCGGTCGTCCACACGCACGATGCGGGCGAGCGTGTCGGGCCGTCCCGACAGATCGCCGACCACGCCCACCTGATCTCCGACGACGATCGGCGTCCGGCCGAGTTCCCGGGCTCGCATGGTGGTAACGGCGCGCGCAGGGTCGCCATCGAGCACCACCCCCCAGCGGCCCCGGTCGACAGAGACGACCATCCCGTCCAGTGCATCGTGGTGGGCCGGCCGATCCTTGGTGCGCGGTCGTGATCCTCTGCCCGGGCGGACCCGGACATCGGATTCGTCGTACTGTCGCCGCTTCAGGAGTGGGCTCCCGTCAACATCGATTCCCACAGCACGTCGAATCCCGGCAAGGTCTTGGCAGTCGTACCGATGTCCTCGACCTCGACCCCGTCGATCGCGAGACCGATGATCGCCCCCGCCGTCGCCATCCGGTGGTCGGCGTAGGACCGCCACACTCCACCGTGCAGTGTCGCGGGCCGGATGTGCAGTCCGTCGTCTGTCTCGCTGACGTCACCACCGAGACCGGTGATTTCGGCAGCGAGCGCGGAGAGCCGATCGGTCTCGTGGCCACGCAGGTGCGCGATCCCGCGCAGGATCGTCGGTGAGGAGGCGAGTGCGGCGACGGCCGCGACCGTCGGGGCCAGTTCACCCGCGTCGCGCAGGTCGACGTCGATGCCGACGAGGCGCTCCGGTCCGCGCACCGTGAGCACGCCGTCGGTCAGCGACACGTCGGCGCCCATGAGCTCGAGAATGCCGCGGATCGCGTCCCCGGCCTGGGTGGTCGTCGCGGGCCACTGCGGCACCGAGACGGTGCCGCCGGTGACCGCCGCGGCGGCGAGGAACGGTGTGGCGTTCGACAGGTCGGGTTCGATCGTCACGTCGTGTGCTTTGATCGTGCCGGGCGAAACTCGCCACGTGTTCGCGTCGGATGTGTCGACGGAAATCCCTGCGGCACGCAACATCTCGACGGTCATGTCGATGTGCGGCATCGACGGTACGGGTTTGCCGTCGTGGTGCACGACGACACCCTCGTCGAATGCGGCCGCCGACAGGAGCAGGCCGGAAACGAACTGTGACGAGCCGGACGCGTCGATCGTGACGGTGCCGCCGCGTACCCCGCCCTTGCCCCGCACGGTGAACGGCAGCGAGTCGCCGTCGATGCGTGCGCCGAGACTACGGAGGGCGTCGAGAACGGTGCCCATCGGGCGCACCCGTGCCTGCTCGTCGCCGTCGAAGTGCACGTCGGCCGTCGCGAGCGCTGCTACCGGCGGTACGAACCGCATGACCGTGCCCGCCAAGCCGCATTCGACCGAGCCGCCATGCAACCGGCCGGGGGTGATGTCGAGGGTGGTGCCGCCCTCGCGGTCGGTGATTGCGGTGCCGACGGCGCGCAGCGCACCGATCATCAGGTCGGTGTCGCGGCTGCGCAAAGCTCCGGTGATCGTCGACGGCCCGTCGGCCAGCGCAGCCAGGATCAGGGCGCGGTTCGTGATCGACTTCGATCCGGGCAGCGTCACGGACGCGTCGATGGCGGTCACGGCTCGGGGTGCTTTCCACAGGCTCACCCGACCATCTTCGCCCATCGACCTGCCGACGTCCGACTGCGGATGGTCCGGTGCGGTGAAATGGCGAGGTGTCGGGCATGGCTGCGACACTCGTGGCATGTGCGGTAGGTATGCGACCACGGCGGATCCGGCGACCTTGGCAGCCGAACTCGATGCGATCGACGAGACCGGCGACGCCGAGATCGTGCCCGAGTACAACGTGGCGCCCACCACCGGTGTGCTCACTGTGGTGGCACGGCACGATCGCGAAGCTCCGGACAGCGCGGCGCGGCGTCGGATCCGGCGTATGCGCTGGGGCCTGGTGCCGTCGTTCGCGACGGAGGTCGGCAAGAACGCACCGCTGTTCAATGCCCGATCAGAGTCGGTCGCGATCAAACCGTCGTTTGCGCAGTCGCTCCGCTACCGGCGCTGCCTCGTCCCGATGGACGGGTGGTACGAATGGCAGGCCGAACCGGCTTCCGGCGGCAAGACCCGCAAAGTTCCGTACTTCATGTCGCGGGGCGATGGGTCGCGCATCTACCTGGCAGGGCTGTGGGCGGTGTGGCATGATCCGCGCAGTTCTGAGGTATCACCGCTGCTCAGTACTACTATTCTCACTGCTGATTCGATTGCGCAGTTGAGCAATGTGCATCACCGCATGCCCCTGATCATGCCGCCTGAACGATGGGACGCCTGGCTCGATCCCGACAGCCTCGGGCATCCGGATCTGATCGTGCCCAGCGCAGAGGCAGTCGCCGGGATCGAGATCCGCCGTGTGTCGGACAAGGTCAACAGCGTCCGGAACAAGGGCCCGGAACTGGTGGCGCCCGACGACGGTCAGAGCGACCAGCCGACTTTGCTCTAGTCGGCCGCAGCCGGACCGCCGTCAGTGGGCGGCGGTAACGGAAGCGACCACGGCACCGGTGAGCCGGATCAGATCGGCGGGCGCCAGTTCGACCTCGAGGCCGCGACGCCCGGCGCTGCACAACACGCGATCCCACTTCACGGCAGAGGAATCGACGACGGTGCGCAGCCGCTTGCGCTGCCCGAGCGGTGAGATTCCGCCGAGCACATACCCGGTGGAGCGCTCGGCGTCGGTGCGTTCGGCCATGGCGGCCTTTCCGCCGTTCAGTGCGGCCGCGACGGCCTTCAGGGACAGCGTCTCGGGAACGGGAATCACTGCGACCCCGAGGGAGCCGTCGGAGTGCACGATCACCAGAGTCTTGAAGATCTGGGCAGGTGCAACGCCGAGACGCTCACCGAGGGTATCCACCGCCTCGCTGCCGTACGAGGTGGCCCGAGTGTCGTGGGCGTACTCGTGCACGCGGAAGGCCACGTTCTCGCGAGTCAGCAGTGTCGTCGCGGGCGTGGAGGTCGAAGCCATGGCATCACTGTAAGTGGGGCGCGGTCGAGGGGGTTGCGAACTGCTCGACATTCTGTGAACAAATATGAACAAACATGACCGAATCTCTATTCCCCAAGACGCGTGACACCAACCGAGCGGGCCGTACCCGGGACACGCACCCGCAGACCCCTACCGAAGGTTCCCTCAGACCCGGATACCGGTGCCAGCTCACCGGCCCGGTGATGCACCCGCGGGTCTGCACCCTCGGTGCAGCGACCCGGACCACCAGGAAACCACGCTCACGGTGTGGGCCACCACGAACCGACCCGATCCCGGTGCTCACCGAGGTCGGGTCCGGCGTGGACGGGACACCTCGCGCAGGGCACACCCGAGACTGTGTCGGACCCTGCTGCGAGCATGATCATCGTGACATACCGCGACCGCCGGGCCCGGCTCGGAGCCGAGCATCCGATCGCCTCCCTGCCGGCGCAGGGTCGCCTCTACGGCCACCGCCGTGCGCGCACTCGTGCGATGCGCACGGTCACCGTCACCACGCAGGACGGCCCGGTCGAGGCGAGTTCCTGATGGCGAGGTTCGAGATCCCGCACGGCTGGACCGCGCAGGCCTACCGGTACGCGCTCGACCCCACACCCACCCAGGTGCGGGCATTCCGCTCGCACGCGGGTGGTGCCCGCAAGGCGCACAACACGATGCTCGCGTTGGTGAAAGCGGTGATGGATCAACGGCAGGCCGAACGCACCTACGGTATCGCCGAGGACGAGTTGACACCGTCGTTGGGATGGTCGCTACCGGCGTTGCGTAAGCAGTGGAACGTGCGTAAACACGTGGTGGCGCCGTGGTGGGCCGAGAACTCGAAGGAGGC